>NZ_JBDJAW010000037.1 GCF_039649665.1 Microbispora sp. ZYX-F-249
CCCCCTCATCTGAAGCAGGGGGTGTTCGTCTCCCATAGGGGTCTCCCAACGATGTCAGTTGCCGGAATAGACGTGGTCGGAGTAGACGTGATCGCTGATCAGGCGGGTGGCGCCGATGACACCCGCGGTGTCGCCCAGTTCGGACAGCACGATCGGCAGATTTCCGGTGGCGAGCGGCAGCGACCGTCGATAGACGACGCTCCTGATCTCCGCGAGCAGCACGTGACCGAGCTTGGCCACGCCACCCGCGATGATCACAAGGCCGGGGTTGAAGAAGCTCACCAGGCTCGCCAGGACCTGTCCCACCCGGCGCCCGCCGTCGCGGATCAGCCCGATCGCGCCCGCGTCGCCCTGCGCCGCCGCGGCGGCGACGTCCTCGGCCGTCAGCGTGCCCGCGACCGCGAGCCGCTCGGCCAGGTACGGCGAGCCGCCCGCGCGCGCCACCGCGACGGCCTCCCGCGCCAGCGCGGCGCCGCCGAAGTACGCCTCCAGACACCCGGAGTTGCCGCAGGAGCAGACCGGCCCCAGGTCGTCCACCCGGATGTGGCCGATGTCACCGGCGCTGCCGGACACCCCGCGGTAGATCTTCCCGCCCACCACGAGGCCGCAGCCGATACCGGTGCCGATCTTGACGAGCAGGAAGTCCTCGACCTGCCGTGCGAGGCCCGCGTGCAACTCCCCGAGGGCCATGATGTTGACGTCGTTGTCGACCACCGTGGGGCAGCACAGTGCCTGCCCGACCGTCTCCCTGACCGGGTAACGGTCCCAGCCTGGCATGATCGGCGGCACCACCGGGACGCCTTCGGCGAAGCTCACCGGCCCGGGGACGCCGATGCCGGCGCCGCTGAGGTCGGTGAACAGCCCGTCCCTGCCCAGCTTGCCGAGCAGTTCGATGGCCCGGTCCAGCACGGCGCCGGGTCCCTCTTTGATGTCGCAGGGCTCGCTCAGGTGACCGAGCACCTCGAGCTCTCCGTTGGTGACCGCGACGTCGATCGAGGTGGCGCCGATGTCGATCCCGGCGAACCGGATGTCACGCGCGATGCGTACGCGGCCCGAGCGCCTGCCGCCACGCGAGGCGGCCAGCCCGTCGGACTCGGCGAGCCCGAGCTCGATCAGCCGGTCCAGCTCGACGTTGAGCTTCGACCGGGACAGGTCCACCACGTCGCCGAGTTCGGCGCGGGAACGCCCGCCGTCCCTCAGCAATCGCAGGAGCGCGGCCTGGTGCACGTTCTCCGGCCTGATGGTCGTCCTCTTCACCTACGCCTCCGCGTCCCAGTGATTGGCTGGAAACGTACCCCTTTTCTGCTGATCTGGGAAGACCTTTTATCGATCTGATGCAACCTTTCGCTGAAATCAGCAAAAGTCGCCTCCGACGTACGGGGTAGAAGAGCAGGAAGACGGTTGGAGGGCGCATGCTGGGGTTGCCGGACGAGGTGCGCGGCTGCCTGTTCGACATGGACGGGGTGCTCACGCGCACGGCGCGGGTCCACGCGGCGGCGTGGAAGGAGATGTTCGACGAGTTTCTGCGCGAGCGGGCGGCCGACAGCGGCACGCCGTTCGTGCCGTTCGACGAGACCGGCGACTACGAGCGGTACGTCGACGGCAGGAAACGCCTGGACGGCACCCGGGGGTTCCTGCGGGCCAGGGACATCGACCTGCCCGAGGGCGAGCCGGACGACCCGCCGGGCATGCCCACCGTCAACGGCCTGAGCAACCGCAAGAACGAACTGGTGCGGGGCATTCTCGACCGGCAGGGCGTGGAGGTCTTCGAGGGCTCGGTGCGCTATCTGCACGCCGTCCGCGACGCCGGGTTGCGCCGCGCGGTCGTCTCCAGCAGCGCCAACACCGCGCGCGTGCTCGCCGCGGCCGGTCTGGACGACGTGTTCGACGCGCGGATCGACGGTGAGGTGGCCAGGGAGCGCGGCCTGGCCGGCAAGCCCGCCCCCGACATGTTCCTCGCCGCCGCCGAGGCGCTCGGGCTCGCGCCGGCCGAGGCCGCGGTGTTCGAGGACGCGCTGGCGGGGGTCGCCGCCGGGCGCGCGGGCGGCTTCGCCGTCGTGGTGGGCGTGGACCGCGGGCATCAGGCGCAGGCCCTGCGGGACAACGGCGCCGACGTCGTGGTGAGTGACCTCTCCGAACTGCTGGACGACAAATGATCAAACATCCCGCCTTCATCGTCGAGCCGTGGTCGGTGCGGGAGTGCCACCTGCACACCGACGTGCTCGCCCAGACCGAGTCGGTGTTCGCGCTGTCCAACGGGCACATCGGGCTGCGCGGCAACCTCGACGAGGGCGAGCCGTACGGGCTGCCCGGCACCTACCTCAACTCCTTCTACGAGCTGCGCCCGCTGCCGTACGCCGAGGCGGGCTACGGCTACCCCGAGTCCGGGCAGACGGTCGTCAACGTCACCAACGGCAAGCTGATCCGGCTGCTGGTGGACGACGAACCTTTCGACGTCCGGTACGGCACGCTGCACTCACACGAGCGGGTCCTCGACCTGCGGGCGGGGACGCTCACCCGGAAGGTGTGCTGGAGCTCCCCCACCGGGGCGGAAGTGCGGATCACCTCGACCCGGCTCGTGTCGTTCACCCACCGGGCCGTGGCCGCGGTCCGCTACGAGGTGGAGCCGGTGGACCAGCCGCTCAGCGTCGTCGTCCAGTCGGAACTGGTGGCCAACGAGACCGTGCCGTCGCCGACCGCCGACCCCCGCGCCGCCGCCGCGCTGGAGGCGCCGCTCGTCCTGGAGGAGAACGTCACGGCGCGCAACGGCGTGTGCGTCATGGTCCACTCCACCAGGGCCAGCCGGCTGCGGGTCGCGGCGGGGATGCGCCACGAGATCGACGGCCCGGACGGCACCCACGCGGAGTGCGACGGCGGTGGCAACGTCAGCCGGGTGACGGTCGCCACCCGGCTGAAACCCGGCGAGCGGCTGCGGCTGGACAAGTTCTTCGCCTACGGCTGGTCGGCCAAGCGGTCCAGGCCCGCGATGCACGACCAGGTCGTGGCGGCGCTGGCGGCGGCCCGGCTCACCGGGTGGGACGGGCTGTGCGACGAGCAGCGCGCCTTCCTCGACGACTTCTGGGCGGGCGCGGACGTCGAGGTGGAGGGCGACGCCGAGGTGCAGCAGGCCGTTCGCTTCGGGCTGTTCCACCTGCTCCAGGCGGGTGCCCGGCTGGAGCGGCGGCCCATCCCCGGCAAGGGTCTGACCGGCTCGGGCTACGACGGTCACGCGTTCTGGGACACCGAGAGCTTCGTGCTGCCGGTGGCGATTTACACCTACCCCCGCGCCGCCGCCGACGCCCTGGCGTGGCGCGCCTCGATCCTGCCCCTCGCCCGGGAACGGGCCACGCTGCTCGGGCTGGCCGGGGCCGCCTTCCCCTGGCGCACCATCGACGGCGAGGAGTGCTCGGGCTACTGGCCCGCGGGCACGGCGGCCTTCCACGTCAACGCCGACATCGCCGCCGCGGTCACGCGGTACGTCGACGCGACCGAGGACATCGGCTTCGAGCGGGACATCGGCCTGCCGCTGCTCGTCGCGACCGCCCGGCTGTGGTGCGCGCTCGGCCACCACGACGCCGAAGGCCGCTACCGCATCGACGGCGTGACCGGCCCCGACGAGTACAGCGCCGTCGCGGACAACAACGTCTACACGAACCTCATGGCGCAGCGGAACCTGCGGGCCGCCGCCGCCACGGCCGTACGTCACCTCGACCGCGCGCAGGAGCTCGGGGTCACGCTGGAGGAGACCGCGACGTGGCGCGACTGCGCCGCGGCCATGTACCTGCCGTACAACGACCGGCTGGGGGTCCACGAGCAGAGCGAGGGGTTCACCGGGCACGCGGTGTGGGACTTCGCGGGCACCCGGCCCGAGCAGTATCCGCTGCTGCTCCACTTCCCCTACTTCGACCTTTACCGCAAGCAGGTCGTCAAGCAGGCCGACCTCGTGCTGGCCATGCATCTGTGCGGCGAGGCGTTCACCCCCGAGCAGAAGGCGCGTGACTTCGCCTACTACGAGGCGCTGACCGTCAGGGACTCCTCGCTGTCGGCCGCCACCCAGGCCGTGCTCGCCGCCGAGGTGGGCCAGCTCGACCTCGCCTACGCCTACCTCGGCGAGGCCGCGCTGATGGACCTGCGCGACCTGGAGCACAACACCCGCGACGGCGTCCACATGGCCTCGCTGGCCGGGGCGTGGATCGCCCTGGTGGCCGGGTTCGGCGGGATGCGGGCACGCGAGGGGCGGGTCCGCTTCGCGCCGCGCCTGCCGTCGGGCATCACCCGGCTCGCCTTCCAAATCCGGTACCGGGGCCGCCGGCTGCGCGTCGACGTCACGCCGGACGGCACGACGTACCGGCTCCTGCACGGCCCGCCCATCACGCTGACGCACCACGGTGAGGAGCTGACACTCGGCGCGCAGCCGCAGGCCCGGCGCAATCCGACACCGCCGTTCCCCGATCTGCGGGTCAGGCAGCCCCCCGGCCGCGCGCCCGTTCCGCGGCGGCCCGGGGACCTGTCCACCGACCTCGCCTGCCCGCCGCAGCAGCCGGGCGAGGAGTCCTGAGGTCAGAGCATGGCCTGCAGGGACGCGCCGGCCTGCTCGCCCAGCTTGGTCGGCAGATAGGGCTGCTCGGCCATGACGGCCTCCCAGTTGTCGCGGAGCGCCTCGGCGGTCAGGTCATCGGTCCGCCAGCCCGGCCCCTCGGCCACGAACACCCGGGCGACCCGGCCCGCGCCGACCGAGAACACCTCGCCGCTGGTCTCGCAGCTCTCGTGGGCCAGGTAGGCCACCAGCGGGCTGACCCGCTCGGGGGTGAACTTCTCCTCGAACTCCGCGGGCAGCAGCGACTCGGTCATCCGCGTCCACGCCACGGGGGCGATCGCGTTGGCCTTGATGTTCGCCCGCGCCCCCTCGATGCCGAGCGTCTTGGTGAGGCCCACCAGGCCCATCTTGGCCGTGGAGTAGTTGGCCTGGCCGAAGTTGCCGAACAGCCCGGCCGGCGAGGAGGTGTTCACGATCCGCCCGTACGACTGCTCCTTCATGTGCGGGAACGCCGCCCGGCTGACCAGGAACGACCCGCGCACGTGCACGGCGATCACGGCGTCGAACTCCTCGACCGTCATCTTCCCGAACGACCGGTCGCGCAGGATGCCCGCGTTGTTGACGACGACGTCCACGCGGCCGAACGCGTCGAGCGCCGTCCGCACGATCGCCTCCGCGCCCTCCGGCGTGGCGACGTTGTCGGTGCTGGCCACCGCCTCGCCGCCGTTCTTCACGATGAGCTCGGCGACCTCCGCCGCCGGGCCCGCGGACGCGCCGGAGCCGTCGAGGGCGCCGCCCAGGTCGTTGACGACGACCTTCGCCCCCCGCTGGGCGAGCAGCAGCGCGTGCGACCGGCCGAGACCGTGCCCGGCTCCGGTGACGATCGCCACTCTCCCGTCGAACCTGAGCTCGGACCCCTCAGACATGGCGCCACCCTTCCCTCGCAGGACCAGAAGAGAACATCGTTCTAGTTCTTCCCGAACGATATCCCCAACCGCTCAGCCCGAGAAAGCCACCCGGTGCCTGCGGCACGCGCCGGGCGGCAAGCCGTGGGCGCGCCTGGAAGGCGTCGGCGGCGCCGGCCCGGACTCTAGTCGCCGCCGGTGACCTTCGCCGTCGCGGCGAGCATGTCGTCGACATAGCGCCGCATGAGGCGTTCGAGTTCCATGAGGTCCCGGTCGCTCCACTGCGCGAGAACGGGACCGGCCAGGCGACGGCGGGCGGCGTCGAGAGCGTCGGTGACGCGGCGGCCCTCGGCGGTGATGATGGCCTCTTTCACCCGGGCGTCGGCAGGGCTGGGGCGCCGTTCGACGAGCCCGAGGGCCGCGAGCTTCGCGACCTGGCGGCTGATGGTGGTGTGGTCACGTCCGGCCCGCTCGGCCAGTTCGCCCACCCCGATCGGCCCGAACCGCTCGACGCCCACGAGCACGTGGAACAGGGCGCGGTCGAGGGAGACGCCGGCCTCGGCCAACAGGACATCGTCGCGGCTGGGCAGGTTCATCAGCACGACCAGATCGACGATGGCCCCGTGGAGACGGCGCAACGTGGTCTGGCGTCGCCGTGCGGTCAAGGCGGCTGCACCGTCCCTTCCTGAGCCTCCGGCATGATTTCCGGCCTTTCCTGAGCCTCCGGCCCGATCTCCGGCCTTTCCTGAACCTCCGGCCCGATCTCCGGCCTTTCCTGGATCTCCGGAGGATCGGGTCTTGCCAGAGGATCGGCTGCGAAGGGCAGTTTAGGACGTCCGCCTGCGGCGCCGCCGACGACCGGGGAGGCGGGACCCGCCACGGCGGCGACGGGCCCACCGTACGAACATTGGCCTCAGTGCGTGCATCAGGCACACATATTTCGCTCCGCGACCCGCCTTGCTCTCAGCATCTTCTCAGGTCATCGATTGACTGTCTCTCTCGCTGCTTCTTAAGATGCGTGCGTTATACACATGATTTCAAGCAGAGGAGGAGCTGAACATGACCGAGACCGATGTCGAAGTGATCATCTGCGGATCCGGGGCGGCCGGGGAGACCCTCGCGATCGAGCTGGCCCGCCGGGGCGTGAGCTTCCTGCTGATCGACAAGGCCGCGCACCCGTTCCCCGGATCACGCGGCAAGGGGATCCAGCCGCGTACCCAGGAGGTGTTCGAGGACCTCGGCGTGATCGACAAGATCGTCGCCTCCGGTGGCGAGTATCCGCCCCAGCGCGTCTACACCGAAGACGGCCCGGTCGACACCAAGACGCACATAGCCGGCCCGACACCCGCCGAGCCCTACTGGATGGCGCTGCTGGTCCCGCAGTTCCTCACCGAGCGCAGGCTGCGCGAGCGGCTGGCCGAGCTCGGTCACGCCCCGCACTACGACCACGAACTCGTCGGCTTCACCCAGGACGAGAGCGGGGTGAGCGCCCGCGTCCTCACCCCTGACGGTGCGCGCACCGTGCGCGCGCGATACCTGGTGGGCGCCGACGGCGGGTCGAGTTTCGTGCGCAGGTCCCTGGGGGTGGCCTTCGACGGCGTCACCCTCGGGGTGCGCGCCGTGGTGGCCGACGTGATCGCCGAGGGGGTCTCGTTCGACGCATGGCACCGCTGGGGGCGGGGATCGGACCAGATCATGCTGTGCCCGCTCTACGGCACCGAGATGTTCCAGCTCCAGGCGCCGGTCCCGTTCGACGTGGACGTCGACCTGTCCGCGCGGGGTCTGACCGCGCTGGTGCGCGAACGCACCGGCCGCGACGACGTGCTGATCCGCTCGGTCTCGTGGGCCTCGGCGTACGAGATGAACGCCCGCCTGGCCGGGACCTACCGGGCCGGACGCGTGTTCCTGACCGGGGACGCCGCGCACGTCCACCCGCCGACCGGCGGGCAGGGACTGAACACCGGCGTGCAGGACGCCTACAACCTCGGCTGGAAGCTCGCCGCCGTGCTCGCCGGCGCCCCCGACCGGCTGCTGACGTCCTACGAGAGGGAGCGCCGCCCGATCGCGGAGGCGGTGCTCGGCCTGTCGAAGCGGCTGCTGGAGGGGGCCAAGAACGGCGACACCAGGCGTGACCGGGACGTCTCCCAGCTCGATCTCGGCTACCGCGACTCGCCGCTCAGCCTCAGCGACCCCCGGCGCACCACGGGCGTGCTCGCCGGCGACCGCGCCCCCGACGCGCCCGTCACCGGTGCCGGCGGTCTGCCCACCCGCCTGTTCTCCCTTTTCCGGGGCACCCACTGGACACTGATCGGCTACGACGTGCCCGCCGCCGAGGCTCCGGCCGCCCGGCGCGGCGTGCGTGTCCACACCATCGGCGAACGCGGGGACATCGCCGACACCGGCCGGCACGTCCGCGACGGCTACGGGCTTGCCTCCGGGCAGTGGGTCCTGGTACGCCCCGACGGCTACGTCGCCGCCGTGACCGCCGACCCGGACGTCGTCGACGCCTACCTCGAAACCCACCTGAACATCGGGGCCGCCGCGACCCCGCGGCGGGACGCGATCCCCGCCGCGGGCGGCGCCATGCGGTGACCGCCTGACCGCGGCCCACGCCCGGCGGCTTCAGACAGACGGTGTGTACCAGAGGTCGGGCTCGCCGGGCACGCGGGTCACCATGTCCCGCTGCTCCAGCCACACCAGGTGGGCGAGCGTCTCGTTGTTGGCGGCCCGCCGCATGTGCGCGGGGATCTCCTCCCAGCCGCGCGACCAGGTGAGCCGGGTGGCGATGTCCCAGCAGGTGGAGCCGTCGCCCTCGGCCACGACGCGGCGCACCTCGGCCAGCCGCTCCTCGTGGTGCGCGATCACGTAGTCCACCCGCTCGGCCAGCTCCAGGAAGCGGTACTCGTGGGCGGGCAGCACCTCCTCGACGTCGAGCTTGCCCACCGCCCGCAGCGCGTCGAGGTAGTCGGCCAGCGGGTTGGCCGCCGACTGCGGGTGCACGGCGACCATCGACGTGATCCGGGCGAGCACGTGGTCGCCGGAGAACAGCAGCCTGCGCTCCGGCTCGGCGAAGCACAGGTGGCCGGGCGAGTGGCCCGGAGTCCACACCGCCCGCAGGTCCCAGCCGGGCAGGCCGAGCCGGTCGCCGTCCTCGATGAGCCGGTCGGGCGTCGCCATCGTGACGAACTGGCGCAGCATGACCGACGCGCCGGCGAGCTCCTCGGCCGTCATGTCCGGCACGCCGCACCTCAGCAGCAGGGCGCGTTCCCGATGCACGAGCGACTCGATCGCCGCCTCGTCGTAGCGGTCGTGGACGATGCGGGCGTCGGCCGGGTGCAGCCCGATCCAGGCGCCCGAGACCTCACGGATCCGCCCGGCCAGGCCGTAGTGGTCCGGGTGGATGTGCGTGACCAGCACGGCCTTCACGTCGGTGATCTCGTACCCGGCCGTGGCGAGCCCCGCGACGAGCGCGCCGTACGCCTCCTCGGTGTTCCACCCGGCGTCGATGATCACCACCCCGTCGGGGACCTCCAGGGCGTAGACCAGCACGTAGCGCAGCGGGTTGATCGGGATCGGGACGGGGATCGACCACAGCCCCGGCCGCACCCGCTCGACCTCGGGCAGTCCCCCGCCCAGCCACGCCGCGCGCTGCGCCTCGTTCGCCGCGGTCACGCGCACCTTGTTCATCGGCTCCCCGCCCCTCTCGCAGCCCTGCCCGTTTGATTGTGCCGCCTTACCGAATCCGGTTCTACCGGAGGTTCCCCAGGGTGGGACCGGCGGGGAGTCGTACGTACAGGAGGGCGGAGGCGAGGACGACCACGGCGGTGAGGGCCCAGACCGGACCGGCGCCGGTGACCCCCGCCAGCGGCACCAGGCAGAGCGAGGAGAGCATGCCGCCGAACTGGAGCTGCAGGGAGTCCACCGACATCACGGTGGCCCGGCGGTCCGCGGCCACCCGCCGGTGCACCAGTTCGGTCCTGAGCAGGGAGGCGACCGCGAGCGCGGTGAACAGCACGACGTAGGCGGCCGCGGCGGCGGCGATCGCGGCCCAGCCGCGCAACGCCACCGAGGCGGCCAGCGCGGCGGCCGCCGCCGCCACCACGACCGTGGCGAGCACCGCCGCCCGGACGGAGCCGCGGGCCAGCCGGGCCGCCACCGGCGCGAGCGAGCTGCCGAGCGCGTTGGCGGCGAACCCGGCGAAGGTCACCAAGGCGTAGGCCGCGCCGCCCGTCTCGGCCCGCCCGGTGACCTCCGCGAGCCGGCCGGGGGTCAGCATCTCGATCGTGTTGAGCAGCACGCCGCCCGCCACGGCCACCAGCAGCAGCCGGCCGAGACCGCGGTCGGCCAGCCCGATCCGCACTCCCCCCGCGATCGTGACCGGCACGTCCCGGACCGCCGCGGTCAGCCGGGCCGCCCGGGCCGGGCCCCGCGCCGTACGGCCCGGCTCGCGCATCAGCACGAGCACGGCCACGAGGAGGACGACCGCGGCCCCCGCCGCCGCCCAGACCGGCGCGGCCAGCGGGTCCCGCCGCACGGCCAGCGGAAGCAGTCCCCCGGCGAGGGTGCCGATCGCCAGGGCGGCCGAGCCCGCGACGTTGCCCGCCGCCAGCCCGGGCTTGAGATCGGCGTCCGGGCCGTGCCGCTCGTGCAGCGTGTCGACGTACCACGCCTGCGCCGGTCCGCTGGACAGCGCGCGGGAGACGCCCTTGAGCACGGACGCGATCAGGAACGCCCAGGCGGAGTGCGCCAGGGCCATCACGGCCAGCGCCGCCACGGCGACGACGGCCGAGGCGGCGAGCACCGCCCGCCTGCCGAGCACGTCGGCGAGACCGCCGGTAGGCAGCTCCAGGACGACGACGGTGACCGAGTAGGCGGCCGTGACGAGGCCGATCTCGGCGATGTCCAGCCCGCGCCCGGCCATCAGCAGCACCATCGGCGCCAGCATCAGGCCGGTCGGCAGCCAGGTGAGGAACTCGATCGCGGCGTACCGCCCGTGCTCACGCATGGCCGGCCGCGGGGTCTCGGCGATCGGCCGCCCGCGCTCACGCATGTCCGGCCGCCGGGTCGTCCCGGCGCGGATGGGCCGCCAGCAGCACCGCGACCGTGCGCGCGTCGGGATCGTCCCGGTCCCGCTCGGCGGCCTCCAGGAACATGGTTGACACCCGCTCGTACAGGGCCGCCACCGTCGCCGGCGAGAGCCGTACCACCAGGTCGGACATGCCGGCGGCCTCGACCCACGCCTCGCTCCACAGGTCACGCTCGCGCTCGAAGTTCTCCACGTCGGCGGTGAGCTTCTCGAGCTGGCGCCGCCGCAGGAACGCCGCGGCCTCCCGGCCCTCGGCGGTCGCGGCCATCTCCACGTCGCTCCAGGAGGTGAAGCGGTGGATCGCGCGCCACCGGCGTTCGCGCCGGTCACGCCGGCCGGGGTCGGCCTCCACGAAGCCGTATCTGGCGAGTTGACGCAGGTGATAGCTGGTGGAGCCGGAGCTTTCCCCGAGGCGCCCGGCCAGCTCGGTCGCGGTGGCCGGGCCGTTCGTGCGCAGCTCCCCCAGCAGCCGCACCCGCAGCGGGTGGGCGACCGCCTTCAGGGTCCGGGAATCGCGGACGTGGAAGACCTCCTGATCCATGTCTCGGACAGTACTTCGCAAAGGAAGTTTTGCAAAGATATCTCTGCGGAAATGAAAGTTTCAGTTGTGCGCCCTCACAATGGCCGGTCAACGGCGTGTTCCCGGCCGCATCGTTGACGCCTGTTGAAACCCGAAGGAAACATGCCATTCGCTCACCGGCTTGGGAGCGCTCCCACACCACCCCCCGAGGACGACTGTGCTCAGACGAATCGGCATCCTCGCCGTGGCGGCACTGGCCGCGGCATGCCTGACCGGCACACCTCCCGCCACGGCGGAGGAGGGCCCGGAACAGATCCCCAACGGCACGTTCGACACCACCACGGATCCGTGGTGGCACACCGCGAACCTGAACTTCGAGCTGACCGACGGCCGGCTCTGCACCGACGTCCCCGCGGGGACGACCAACCCCTGGGACGCGATCGTCGGCGTCAACGACATCCCGCTGGTGAAGGACGAGACGTACGCGTTCAGCTTCTTCGCCACCGCGACCCCCGGAAAGGTCGCCAGGGCGTACGTCCAGCTCCCGACCGACCCCTACACGCAGTACGTGGCGGCGGCGCCCGAGCTGAGCGTCTCGGGCAACACCTACAGCTACACGTTCACCTCACCGGTCGACCTGCCCAACGCGCAGGTCGTCTTCCAGATCGGCGGCAGCACGACGGCCTGGCGGTTCTGCGTGGACAACGTCTCGCTCAAGGGCGGGGCGCCGCCGGACGTCTACACACCCGACACCGGCCCCCGCGTCCGCGTGAACCAGGTGGCCTACCTGCCCAAGGGCCCCAAGAACGCCACCGTGGTCACCGACGCCACCGACGCGCTGCCGTGGCAGCTCAAGAACTCCGCCGGGACCGTTGTCGCGCACGGCACGACCACCCCGCGCGGCGTCGACGCGAGCTCCGGGCAGAACGTCCACTCCATCGACTTCGGCTCGTACGTGAAGGCCGGGACCGGCTACACGCTGACCGCCGACGGCGAGACCAGCCGGCCGTTCGACATCAAGCCCGACGCCTACGCCGACCTCAAGCTCGACGCGCTGAAGTTCTACTACACCCAGCGCAGCGGCATCGCGATCGACGACGCCCTGCGTCCGGGGTACGGCCGGCCCGCCGGCCACGTGGGCGTCGCCCCCAACCAGGGCGACAAGAACGTGCCCTGCCAGCCGGGCGTCTGCGACTACACCCTGGACGTGTCCGGCGGCTGGTACGACGCGGGCGACCACGGCAAGTACGTCGTCAACGGCGGCATCTCGGTCGCCCAGCTCATGAGCGAGTTCGAGCGCACCAAGAACGCCGCGACCGCCAAGCCGATCGGGAGCCTGAACATCCCCGAGAGCGGCGACGACGTCCCCGACGTGCTCGACGAGGCCCGCTGGGAGCAGGAGTTCCTGCTGAAGATGCAGCGGACGGACGGCATGGTCCACCACAAGATCCACGACGAGAACTGGACCGGCCTGCCGCTGCTGCCGCACCTGGACGCGCAGAAGCGCGAGCTGCACCCCGTCACCACGGCCGCCACGCTGAACCTCGCCGCCACGGCGGCCCAGGCGGCCCGGATCTTCGCGCCGTACGACGCGGCGTTCGCGGCGAAGAACCTCGCGGCGGCGAAGAAGGCGTGGACGGCGGCCAAGGCGAACCCGAACATCCTGGCCTCCACCGCCGACGGCGTCGGCGGCGGCACCTACGACGACGCCAACGTCAGCGACGAGTTCTACTGGGCGGCGGCCGAGCTCTACATCACCACGGGTGACAAGGAGTACAAGGACTACGTCCTCGCCTCGCCGGTCCACACGGCCGACATCTGGAAGACGGGCGCCATGGACTGGGGCAACGTCGCGGCGCTCGGCCGTCTCGACCTGGCGACCGTGCCCAACGCCCTGCCCGGCCGGGACGAGGTGCGCGCCTCGGTGGTGGCCGGCGCGGACAAGTACCTCGCCGTGCTGAAGGCCCACCCGTACGGCCTGCCGTACGACACGACCTCCTACGACTGGGGATCGAACAGCATCATCGTCAACAACCTGGTGGTCCTGGCCACGGCCTACGACCTCACCGGCGACGTGAAGTACCGCGACGGCGTGCTGCAGGGCGTCGACTACATCTTCGGCCGCAACGCGCTCAACCAGTCGTACGTGACCGGCTACGGCGAGGTGGCGTCGAAGAACCAGCACAGCAGGTGGTACGCCCACTCGCTGGACACCTCGCTGCCGAACCCGCCGCGCGGCACGCTCGCGGGCGGCGCCAACTCCGGCATCCAGGACCCGGTGGCCCAGGCGAAACTGAAGGGCTGCGTGGCGCAGTTCTGCTACATCGACGACATCAACTCGTGGGCGACCAACGAGCTGACGATCAACTGGAACTCGCCGCTGTCGTGGATCTCGGCGTTCATCGCCGACCAGGGCGACGGCACGGTCAAGGCTCCGGCCTCGTGCAAGGTCACCTACACCACGCACGGCTCCTGGCCGTCCGGCTTCACCACCCAGGTCACGCTCAAGAACACCGGCACCAAGGCGATCGACGGCTGGTCGCTGAAGTGGTCGTTCCTGGGCGGTCAGAAGATCGACGTCAGCTGGAACGCCAAGTTCTCGCAGCAGGCCGCGACCGTGACCGCCGCGAACGAGTCGTACAACAAGACCATCAGGCCGGGCCAGTCGGTCACCTTCGGCTTTAACGGCCAGGGTGCGCCGGGGGCCAACCCCGCACCTGACCTGTTCACCCTGAACGGCGCCGCCTGCTCCGTCTGACGGGCCGCCGCTTCCGAAGACCCCGGCCGCCGCCTCAGCAGGGGCGGCGGCCGGTTCCACGTCATCGGCAGGCTGGGCGCAGAGCACGCTCAGCGCAGGCAGAACAGCAGCGCAGGGGAGGCTCAGCGCAGGGGAGGCTCAGCGCAGATGCGGCTCGTAGGGCGGCAGGCTGACGCCGCCACCCGGCCCGCTCTCGTCTCCGTCGTCCCCGTCGTCCGCTTCGTCGTCGGCCTGGGCGAGGACCTCCGGCCGCAGGATGCGCGACGCGCCGAGGACCTCGATGCCCAGGAGACGCCCCTCCCGGTCCAGGTCCAGCACGATCTCCCCGCGCAGTTCGTCGTCCTCGACCTCGATCTGGGTGACCGCCTCTCCCTCGCCGATCTCGTCGACCAGGTAGATGTAGGCGACGTTGTTCTCTCTGTCGTGATCGACGCGCACGTCAGACCCCCACCCTCGCCCGCGGCACTGGTGCCCCTCCCGCCAGTCTCTGCCCCGTCGCGTCGCCCAGAGCGGCGGCACCTCGCTGCGTTGTCGCCCCACCCACGAAGATTCCTCGCAAGCTCAGAATCTCCGCGGGGCCCGGGAAGATCGCTCGTAGGCTCCGCTACGAGTTCCTCCTCCGCCTCCGATGCACCACTCTGGACCCCGCTCCGTACGGGCAAATCTTGTCGGTCGCGGCACTAGTTCCTTCTCTTCTTCTTGCGGATGACCGTGATCACGTTACCGGTCTTGTCGTTCACGACGACCTTCAGCTTGTCCGTCTCGTAGACGGAGGTGCCGGGATCGTGCCCACGGCTTCTCCGGCCGTTCGCCTTGACGTCGTCGATCATGTCGTCGCTGAAGCCGCGCTGGAACTGCCGGTCCTGGGCGACATGGGTGGTCTTGCCGTCCGCGTTCGGGCGGGCGACGCCGCCACCCGCGCCTCCTCCGCCACCGCCACCGCCGCCGCCACGGCGCCCGCCCCCGCCGCGGCGTCCGTTGCCGCCGCTCCTGGCGTTCTTGTTGCTGCGCCCCATGAGCGCCAGGCCGTCGTGCGGGGACCGGCCGGCCGCCGCACGGGGACCCACCGTCCCCCGCGCCGGGATGCGGTGACCCGCGCCGGCGAACGCGGGGACCGGCCCCCCGCCGCCCGGGCGGCGCAGGCCTTCGAGGATCCGGCGGAACTGCTCGGTGACCCGGCGGTCGAGCGCGGGGGCCAGCACCCGTCCGGCGCCCTCGGCGCCCTCCCGCTGGATCTTCCCGATGGCGGCGCGGGAGCGGAACATCTCCGCCGCGGCCAGGGCCGCGCCCAGCGGACCGCCCGCCAGGTACGCCCTGGCCACCCGCACGGTCGTGTAGACGGCGGTCGAGGCCACCGCGACCTTCACCCCGGTCGTCAGCCAGGCCGTGTTGTCGAGCACGGCCGGGGCCAGCCGCGCGGCGGCGGCCGCCCGGCTCAGATGCCCGCCCTCGCCGCCCGTCTCGCTCCAGTAGCCGGCCAGCGCCGTCGCCGACCTGCCGCGGTAGACCGCACCCGTCCCCGCGATCGTGGCGTTCGCCGCCGCACCGGACCGATCGGTGCCCGCGAGCACGGTCCGCCAGGCGTCGGCGTCCTTGCGGATCTCGTCCTCGTCGACGTTCGGCCAGGGCATGCCGAGCAGGCTCAGCATCACGTCCACCTGCGGGGGAACCGTCACACCCATCGCCGGGCCCCCGTCACGCCCACTGCTCGCCGTACAGGTCGCGGGACCGCGACAGGCTCGCGCCCTCGGCCTCGCCGACGCGGGCGCTCACCCTGCCCAGCCCGTCGCCGGTGTCGCCCATCGCCGCGGACAGGCCGGTCAGCGCCTCGACCCCCAGGAGCGTGCACTCGGCGTACGGCCCGGTCAGCATGCCGAGCAGGCCGTCGTCCTGCCACGCCGCGCCCCCGAGGCCGCGTTCCCTCAGCCGGCGCAGCGCGGCGGCGAAGTCCTCACCGTGCACCTGCATCCGGGAGGCGTCCTGCCTCATCCGGTCGTGGATGATCTCCAGCCCCGACTCCATGCCGCAGACTCAACTCCCCCACTTCCCGTTTCGTACGGATCACAGTAAACACCGATCTACCTTTCGATAGCCTTCTTTCTCATGACGACCCCCTCCCCCGACGGCGACGCCGAGCTGCTGGAGCACGTGCTGCTGGAGGGCCGGGCGACGATGCGGCGGCTGCAGGACGCGCGGGCCCTGGTCCGCGACGTGACGGGACGGGCGGAGAGCCCCGACCGGGCGATGAGAGCCGTGGCCGACGGCCGGGGCGAGATCGTGGAGCTCCACTTCGACCCCCGTGTCATGCGGCTCGATCGCGAGGCGCTCGGCCGGCAGGTCACGGCCGTGCTGCGCGCGGCCCAGCGGGACGCCGAGGCCAGGACCAGGGAGATCATGGACGCCGCCCTCGCCGAGACCGCGGACGTCCCCGCGCCCCTGGACGACAGGTTCGTCCGCGACCGCGTGGAGCGGATCGCCCGCGACCTGCTGTGACCCTTCACGACTCGACTGGAGGCGCCGTGTACGGCTCTCGCATGAACCCGGCCGACATCCGCGAGGAGGATCTCGCCCGGGCCGAGGAGCAGGCGGAGCGTGTCCACGCCTGGGCCGAGCGGGCCCGGGCCGACCTCGAAGAGATCACCGGCACGGGCGAGGCGGCCTCCGGTCAGGTGACGGCCACCGTGTCGGCGGAGGGCCTGGTGCTGGACGTGGCGTTCGGGCCGCGCGCCATGCGCCTGGACAGCCGGACGCTGGCGGAGGAGGTCCGCGCCGCCGTGTCCCGGGCCCGGCTCGACGCCGCGCGCCGGACCCGGGAGCTGATCCGCGACGGCCTGCCCGGGTTCGACCCCGACGAGGCCGCCGCCCAGTTCGAGCGGCTGCTCGACGTCCCCTGGGACTGAGACCGGACCTGACGGCGTCCCCTGGAACCGAGACGTCCGCTGGAACCGGGGGCCCGGCGAGGCGTCACAGGTCGCTGCCGCCGGTGGCGTCGACGGTCGTGCCGGTGACCCAGCCCGCGTCGCCGGAGGCGAGGAACGCGACGACCCCGGCCACGTCCCGCGGCGTGCCCACCCGGCCCAGCGCCGCCCGGCCGGCCGACGCCGCCCAGGCCGCCTCGTCGCCGCGCAGCCACTCCGCGTTCATGTCGGTGTCGACGATCCCCGGCGCCACGTTGTTGACCGTGATCCCCCGGGGCCCGAGGTGCTTGGCCAGCGCCAGGGTGAAGGTCTCCAGCGCGCCCTTGGTCATCGCGTACGCGATCGCCTCGGGGAACGCGATCCGGGTCACCCCCGAGGTGACGGTCACGATCCGCCCGCCGTCGGGGATGCGCGGCAGCGCCCGGCGGGTGACGAAGAAGGCCGCCCGCGTGTTGACGGCGAACGCCCTGTCGTAATCCTCCGGCGTGGTCTCCTCGATCGTTCCCCGCACGGTGATCCCCGTGTTGTTGACCAGGATGTCGATCGGCGCCTGCGGCCCCAGCTCCCGGTCCAGCCCGGCGAACAGCTCGTCCACGTCGCCCGGCACGCCGAGTTCGGCCCGCACCGCGAAGGCCCGGCCGCCCCGGGCCTCGATGGCCGCCACCGTGTCCTTCGCCGCCGCCTCGTCCCTGGCGTAGTTGACCGCCACCAGCGCCCCCTCGGCCGCCAGCCGTTCGGCGATCGCCCGCCCGATCCCCCTGCCCGCGCCCGTCACCAGCGCCGTCTTGCCGTGCAGTGCCGTCATGTCCGCTCCTTTTCTTTAGCGATCGCTACAAAATAGCACGACTTGTAGCGATCGCTATAAAATCGGCGCATGGGAAGGGCCAGGGCGTTCGATCGGGACGTCGCACTGAACCGGGCGCTGGAGGAGTTCTGGCGGCACGGCTACGAGGCGACCTCGGTCGCCGGGCTGACGGCCGCGATGGGCGTCAACCCGCCCAGCCTCTATGCCGCCTTCGGCGACAAGCGCCGGCTGTTCGGCGAGGCCGTGCGGCGCTACCAGGAGACCCACGGCGCGTTCGCCGCCCGGGCCCTGGCCGGGGAGCCGTCCGCGCGGGCGGCCGTCGAGCGCCTGCTCCGCGAGGCGGCGGAGGTCTACACCGACCCCGCGCACCCGCCCGGGTGCATGGTCATCTCGGCGGGGGTGAACACGAGCGACCCCGGCGTGATCGAGGAACTGCGGGCGCACCGCGAGGCCGGCAAGACGGCCATCCGCCGTCGCGTCGAGCGCGACGTCGAGGCCGGCCTCCTCGCGCCCGAGACCGACGCCCCCGCGCTGGCGACGTTCTTCGCCGCCGTCATCCAGGGCATGTCCACCCAGGCCAGGGATGGCGCGACCAGGGAGGACCTCGACGCGGTGGCGGCACTCGCCATGCGGGCGTGGCCGTAGGCTGTCGGGCGTGATCGACGACATCTGGGTGGACGACGCCGTCACGGCACTGCGTCCGGACTTCGCCGTCCTGGTGATCTGCGCGTACGGCCTGCGCAACGGGCCGTCCGACGACCGCTCGCGGGCCTGGCTCGCCGGCGCCGCCGCGGACGCCGTGCCGCCGGACGATCCCAGGGTCGAGGCCTGGCGGACGGCCTACCGCGCCTTCGGCGCCAAGCCCCAGCGCACCCGGCCGTCGGTCGACGCGCTGGTCCGCCGGATGCCGCTTCCCGAGATCAACCTGGTGGTGGACGCCTACAACACCGTGTCCGTACGGCACGGCCTGCCGATCGGCGGCGAGGACCTGCGCCGCTACCGGGGCACGGCGCGGCTGGTGCGGGCCGCGGGCGACGAGCCGTCGGAGGAGGCGCTGGGCGACCCGGAGATCGGCGAGGTGGTGTGGCGCGACGACGCCGGGGTCACCTGCCGGCGGTGGAACTGGCGGCAGTGCGTCAGGACGAGGATCACCGAGGAGACGGTGGACGCGCTTTTCCTCCTGGAGCGTCTCGAACCGCTCTCCCTGGACGCGCTGCGTGCGGCGGGCGACGACCTCGCGGGTATGCTGTCCGATATAGCTCCCGATATCCGGATCGAGTCGCGGCTCATCGGCTGACCCAGTCGATGTGACCAGAGGGTAAGGGACACCTCACCACCCAGACGGACTATCCGCGCCTGACCTCTTTTATCGATCCTGGGAGGATGGGCCGGGACCTGCGACCCGCCGGGGCGCACCTCGGTGTGCGAGGCGAGTAGCCTTGGACAGGTTCACCAAACATCAACGCCGATCTGCGGAAGAGGGCGATTTCCGCCGTGTCGTCTGAGTCGTCGCGGACAAACCCGCTGGCAAGCTTCGGGCAAAATGAGTGGCTTGTCGACGAGTTGTACCAGAAGTATCTCGAAGATCCCGAGTCTGTTGACCAGGCCTGGTGGCACTTCTTCGCTGACTACAACGGGACGGCCAAGCCCGCTCCGTCCAAGTCCGCAGGCGCCGCGAACGGGGCGACCGCGACGGCCGCACCCGAGGCTCCCGCGCCGGTGACCCCGGCGCCGCAGACGGCTCCGCCGAAGCCCGCCCCGAAGCCCACGCCGCAGGCCAAGCCCGAGGCGAAGGCGCCCGCGCCCGCCAAGCAGCAGGCCCCGGTGCCGGCCGGCGCGGTCGAGGAGAAGCTGCGCGGCGCCGCAGCGCGCACGGCCGCCAACATGGAGGCCTCGCTGGTCGTCCCCACGGCCACCAGCGTCCGCGCGGTCCCCGCGAAGCTGTTGATCGACAACCGCATCGTCATCAACAACCACCTGTCCCGCGGCCGCGGCGGCAAGATCTCCTTCACCCACCTCATCGGCTACGCGATCGTCCAGGCGCTCAAGTCCATGCCTGAGATGAACTACTCGTACGGCGAGGTGGACGGCAAGCCGGTCCTCGTCAAGCCGGAGCACGTCGGGCTCGGCCTCGCGATCGACGTGCAGAAGAGCGACGGCACCCGCCAGTTGCTGGTGCCGTCCATCAAGCACGCCGAGACGATGGACTTCCGCCAGTTCTGGACCGCGTACGAGGAGATCGTGCGCAAGGCCCGCGGCGGCAAGCTGGGCGTGGAGGACTTCCAGGGCACCACGATCTCCCTGACGAACCCCGGCACGATCGGCACGGTCCACTCGGTGCCGCGGCTGATGCCCGGCCAGGGCACGATCATCGGCGTCGGCGCGATGGAGTACCCGGCGGAGTACCAGGGCGCCTCCGGGGAGACGCTGTCCCGCCTGGCCATCAGCAAGGTGATGACGCTCACCTCCACCTACGACCACCGGATCATCCAGGGTGCCCAGTCGGGCGACTTCCTGCGCCGCATCCACCAGCTCCTGCTCGGCGCCGAAGGCTTCTACGACGAGATCTTCGAGTCGCTGCGCATCCCGTACGAGCCGGTCCGCTGGGTGCAGGACATCTCGGCCACCCACGACGACGACGTGGCCAAGTCGGCCCGCGTGCTTGAGCTCATCCACGCCTACCGGGTCCGCGGCCACCTCATGGCCGACACCGACCCGCTGGAGTACCGCCAGCGCAAGCACCCCGACCTCGACATCCAGTCGCACGGCCTGACGCTGTGGGACCTGGAGCGCGAGTTCCCGACGGGCGGCTTCGGCGGCAAGCCGCTGATGAAGCTGCGCGACATCCTCGGCGTGCTGCGCGATTCGTACGTCCGCACGGTCGGCATCGAGTACATGCACATCCAGAACCCCGAGGAGCGGGCCTGGATCCAGGCGCGGGTGGAGCGGCCGCACGCCAAGCCCAGCCGCGAGGAGCAGCTGCACATCCTGCGCCGGCTCAACACCGCCGAGGCGTTCGAGACGTTCCTGCAGACCAAGTACGTCGGCCAGAAGCGGTTCTCGCTCGAGGGCGGCGAGTCGCTGATCCCGCTGCTCGACTCGGTGATCAGCGCGGCGGCCGCGGAGAACCTCGACGAGGTCGTCATCGGCATGGCCCACCGCGGCCGGCTCAACGTGCTCGCCAACATCGTGGGCAAGTCGTACGCCCAGGTCTTCGGCGAGTTCGAGGGCAACATCGACCCCCGCAGCGCGCACGGCTCCGGCGACGTGAAGTACCACCTCGGCGCGAGCGGCGACTTCACCGCCCCGTGCGGCAACAAGATCAGCACGTCCGTGGTCGCCAACCCCTCGCACCTGGAGGCCGTCGATCCCGTCCTGGAGGGCGTGGTCCGCGCCAAGCAGGACCTGCTGGAGCGCGGCGAGGAGGGCTTCACCGTCCTGCCCGTGCTCGTCCACGGCGACGCGGCATTCGCCGGCCAGGGCGTGGTCGCCGAGACCCTGCACCTGTCCCAGCTGCGCGGCTACCGCACCGGCGGCACCGTGCACATCGTGGTGAACAACCAGGTCGGCTTCACCACCTCCCCCGCGTCCTCGCGCTCCAGCGTGTACGCCACCGACGTCGCGCGCATGATCCAGGCGCCGATCTTCCACGTGAACGGCGACGACCCCGAGGCGGTCGTCCGCGTCGGCCGGCTCGCCTACGAGTACCGCCAGACGTTCCGCAAGGACGTCGTGATCGACATGATCTGCTACCGGCGGCGCGGTCACAACGAGGGCGACAACCCGGCCTTCACCCAGCCGCTGATGTACGACCTCATCGACGCCAAGCGCTCGACCCGCAAGCTGTACACCGAGGCCCTCATCGGCCGCGGGGACATCACGGTCGAGGAGGCCGAGCAGGCCCTGCGCGACTACCAGGAGCAGCTGGAGCGGGCCTTCACCGAGACCCGCGAGGCCGCCAAGAGGCCGCTGGAGCCCGGCGCGGTCGTGGTGCCCGAGCCCGACGAGCAGATCCCGTGGTCGCACGAGGACACCAAGACGGCGATCTCGGACGAGGTCGTCAAGCGGGTCATCGACACCCAGCTCAACCTGCCCGAGGGCTTCACCGTCCACCCGCGCCTCGCCCCGGTGATCCAGCGCCGCGGCACCATGATCTCCGAGGACGCGATCGACTGGGCGACCGGTGAGCTGCTCGCGTTCGGCTCGCTGCTCATCGACGACCACCCGGTCCGTCTGGTGGGCCAGGACTCCCGCCGCGGCACCTTCGGCCAGCGCCACGCCGTGCTGGTCGACCGCGTCACCGGCGAGGAGCACACCCCGCTCAAGACGTTCAACCACGACACCACGAAGTTCTACGTGTACGACTCGCTGCTCAGCGAGTTCGCCGCGATGGGCTTCGAGTACGGCTACAGCGTGGTCCGCCCGGACGCCCTGGTCGCCTGGGAGGCGCAGTTCGGCGACTTCGCCAACGGCGCCCAGTCGATCATCGACGAGTTCATCTCGTCGGGCGAGCAGAAGTGGGGCCAGCGCTCCTCGGTCGTGCTGCTGCTGCCGCACGGCTACGAGGGCCAGGGCCCGGACCACTCCTCCGGCCGCATCGAGCGCTACCTGCAGCTGTGCGCGCAGGACAACATGACGGTGGCGCAGCCGAGCACCCCGGCGAACTACTTCCACCTGCTGCGCTGGCAGGTGCTCTCGCAGCGGCGCAAGCCCCTGATCGTGTTCACGCCCAAGTCGCTGCTGCGGCTCAAGGCGGCGGCCTCGGCGACGTCGGAGTTCACCACCGGCGCCTTCCGCCCGGTCATCGGCGACTCGACGGTGGACCCGTCGGCGGTCCGGCGGATCGTGGTCTGCTCGGGCAGGATCTACTACGACCTGCTCGCGCGGCGCGAGAAGGACGGCAGGAACGACGTGGCGCTGGTGCGCCTCGAGCGCATCTACCCGTTCCCGGAGAACCCGCTCAAGGCCGAGCTCGGCCGCTACCCCGCCGACGCGGACCTCATCTGGGCGCAGGACGAGCCCGTCAACATGGGCCCGTGGCCGTACCTGAGCCTGAAGATGGTGGAGAAGCCCGAGCTGCTCGGGGGCCGCACCTTCCGCCGGGTCTCGCGTACGCCGAACTCCTCGCCGGCCGTCGGCTCCCACGCCAAGCACGACGAGGAGCTGCACGGGATCCTGGGCGAGATCTTCGGCTGACCGGAGGTCCCGTACGACCGAGGAGGTCCCCCACGTCCGTGGGGGACCTCTCTCCATGAATCAGGCCGTTTACTGGAGCGAAGTATGTATTTCACCGACAGGGGGATCGAGGAGCTCGTCGAGCGCCGCGGCCAGGAGGAGGTCAGCGTCGGCTGGCTCGCGGAGCGGCTGCGCGAGTTCGTGGACCTGAACCCCGAGTTCGAGGTGCCCGTGGAGCGGCTGGCGACCTGGCTCGCCCGCCTCGACGAGGACGACGACTGAGCACGACGGCTGAGCACGACGGCTGAGCACGACGGCTGAGCACGACTGACGCGGCCGCTGCCGCTGCTCCTGCCCGGCCCGAGGAGCCCGGACAAACGCGATACATCTTGACTTTTCATGAACGAGATATATCTTGTTTGTGATGGTACGTCCGCACGGTGTCCGCCGTGCGGACGCAGGACTTCGCGTGGAAGGGCCGGAGCGATGCCCCAATACACGATCGACTCTCCCGGACGGCTCACGTTCGGAGAGGTCACCGCGCTCAGCGTGCGCGTCGTGGCCGGCCGGCTGGCCGTGCTGGCCAGCGACGGACCGCCGACGCTCGAAGTGACGGAGGTGGACGGCGCGCCGCTCGTGGTGACGCACGACGACGACGGCCGCCTGACGGTCGCCTACAAGGACCTGACGTGGGACGGCATCCTGGGGTGGCTGCGTCCGGGCCCGCGCAGGACCACGCTGACGCTCACCGTGCCGAGGACGTGTCCCGTCCAGGCCGGGATCGTCTCCGCCTCCGCCGTCGTGGCGGGCATGGAGGGGATCACCGGCGTGAAGGCCGTGTCCGGTGACATCGTCCTCGACGGCGTCAGCGGCGAGGTGCAGGCCGAGACGGTCTCGGGCTCGGTGGAGAGCCGGGGGCTGGTCGGAAACCTGTCCTTCTCCAGCGTCTCCGGGGAACTCACCGTCGCCGCGGGCCGGCCGCGACGGCTGCGGGTGAACACGGTGTCCGGGGGCGTCACCGCGGACCTGGACCTGCAGCCCACCGGGCACGTCACGCTGCACAGCATGTCGGGCACGATCGTCGTACGGCTCCCGCAGGACGTGGACGCCGACGTGTCGGTCCACTCGACCTCAGGCAGGATCGACTCGGCCTTCCCCGAGCTGCGCGCCTCCGCGATGCCGGGAGCCCGCTCGCTCGACGGCCGGCTGGGCGGCGGCATGGCGTCCCTGTCGGCGACCACGGTGTCCGGCGCGGTCACCCTGCTGAGCGGCCAGCCCGCCGGCACGCGAACGGAGGAGACGGCATGATGAGTCCTGTTTTCGGGCACGGCCGGTTGCGGTTGTACCTGTTGAAGTTGCTGGAGGAGAGCCCGCGGCACGGCTACGAGGTCATCCGGCTCCTGCAGGACCGCTTCCTCGGCGTCTACTCCCCCTCTCCCGGCACGATCTATCCCCGGCTGGCCCGGCTGGAGGACGAGGGCCTGGTCACCCACGAGGTCGTGGACGGCAAGAAGGTCTTCACCCTCACCGACAAGGGCCGGGCCGAACTGAACGACCGCATGGACGAGCTGGCCGACCTGGAGCAGGAGATCACCGCCTCGGTCCAGGACATCGCGCGCGAGGTCAAGGAGGACGTGCGGCAGACCGTGCGTTCCCTGCGCGAGGAGCTCACCCAGATGGCCAGGGACATCGGCCACGACAACCGCGACCAGCGGCGTGAGCAGAAGGAGGACTGGCGGCGGCAGCGCGACCACGCCAAGGAGGAGTGGCGCAGGCAGAAGGAGGAGTGGCGCCGCCACAAGCGCCAGTGGCAGGAGGAGAGCGAGCGCCGGCAGCACGAGTGGCGCCGCCTCTGGGAGGAGTCCTGGGGGTTCGGCGGCGGCCGTCAGGGCGGCCATGACGCCGCGCTCAGCCGGATGCTGGCCGACTTCGTCGCCGACGTCCACCGGACCTCGGATGCCGGCGTGCCGGACGAGCGCGCTCTGGCCGAGTGCCGGGCCGCCCTCGACGAGGCCGCCGAGCGCATCCGCCGGGCCCTGCGTCCCTGACCGTCCCCCACGACCGGCGGGCGGATGGCGACCGGCGGGAGGGCGGCGACGAGAGCGCCGCCCGCCCCGCGCGGGCGGCCGTCAGAGCGTGAAGACCACCTTGCCGAAGACCTCGCCGCGGTGCATGGCGGCGAACCCCTCCTCCGCCTCGGCCAGTGGCAGCACCCGGTCGATCGCCGGCCGGACGCCCGTCTGCTCCAGGAACACCGCGAGCCGCCCGAGCTGCTCGCGCGTGCCCATCGTGGACCCGATGATCGACTTCTGCAGGAAGTAGACCTGCGCGAGCTGCGTCGCGGCGACCATGCCGCTCGTCGCGCCGCAGGTGACGATCCGGCCACCCGGGCGCAGGGAGCTCAGCGAGTGCTTCCAAGTGGCCTCGCCGACCGTCTCCATGACGGCGTCCACCCGCTCGGACAGCCGCGCTCCCGTCTCGAAGACCCGGTCGGCCCCGAGCGCTAGGGCCCGTTCGCGCTTGTCCTGCGAGCGGCTGGTCGCCCAGACGCGGAAGCCGCCGGCCCGGCCGAGCGCGATCAGCGCCGTCGCCACGCCGCCGCCGGCGCCCTGGACGAGGATGGTCGAGCCCGGCTCGAGCCCGGCCTTGTCGAAGAGCATGCGGTAGGCCGTCAGCCAGGCCGTGGGCAGGCAGGCGGCCTCCTCGAAGGTGATCGCCGCTGGCTTGGGCACCAGGTTGCGGCGGGGCACCACGACCTTCTCCGCGAACGTCCCGTCGTACTTCTCCGACAGCAGCGAACGCGCCGGATCGAGGGTCTCGTCCCCGCCGACCGGAGTGCCGATCACGGCATGGACGATGACCTCGTTGCCCTCCTCGTCCACCCCCGACGCGTCGCAGCCGAGCACGATCGGCAGCCGGTCCTGGCTGATCCCCACACCCTTGAGGGTCCACAGGTCATGGTGGTTGAGCGCGGCGGCCCGGACCGTGACGGTCGTCCATCCTTCCGGCACGACCGGCTCGGGGTGCTCCCCGAGCGTCAGGCCCTTGAGCGGGTCGTCCGGATCTGTCTGAGTGACGGTGGCGGCGAACATGCCAGAACATTACTCCGGCCGTCGTCGCCGGACCCGGTACGGCCCGGCGCGGCTCGCCGCCGGCGCCTGTGACACCCGGGCTGCTGCGCGGCCGGCCGGATCGACTCGGCGCCAGGGGGCTCCGGACAGCATCCTGGCCGGTGGACCCGACGAGGGCGGCCATCGCGCCCCTGACCTTTACGTTCCCCGTACGCCGCGTGCGGTTGGCTGCGCGTGTCAGAAGTCGAACAATTCCCCGGCGGCCGACCGCTTCTCACAGTCGTTGCCGAAGGTACGCCGGAACTGGAAGTACTTCCCGTCCCAGATGCCGCTGGCGGTGACCGTGACAGGTGCGTAGATCATCGTGCAGGGCTGGGCCTCGTTCACCCGCAGGGCGCCCGGGTCGAGGCCCGACCTGTTCAGCCAGGCGCACGCCTTCTCGGGGGCGGGGTGTGAGCCGCCCACCGGGGCGCAGTTCAGGAAGGCCGACCGCGTCGCGGGCTCCGGCTGCTCGCCGTCCGCGATGGTCAGGATCACCGCCCGCACCCGGGAGGCCGGCGATCGTGCGGCCCGCAGCGCGATCTCGGGCGGTGGTGGAGCCGGCAGGGTGGCCCCCCTCACCGGCGCCGCGTCCGCCCGTGCGGGCGTCACGGGTCCGAGCGGCCCGGATCGGGCGGTCCTTCCGTCGTCGCCTGCCGCGCCGGGATGGGCCCAGGCCTGGGCAGAGGGGCCGGCGGCCAGCGCCGCACCGGCCAGGAGAACAAGCAGCGGTTTCATGCGATCCCCCCGTTTTCGCTGGTGACCAGCGTTCTCAGGGGAGCCCCCGGGGGCAAGCGCCCACTCCGGACCGCAAAGAAATCTGACGTACCACAGACCACATCGGTTCCGCTGGATTCATAACGAGCTGGGCAAGAAGGGATGCCACAACCGTGTGGATCTGGAAAAATCACCCCTTACTATCCATATCTCCGCAACGAGAGGTCCCACGGTGACCAGGAAGCTGACACTCGCCGCCGGTGGCGTCGTCGCCGCCGCGAGTGCGGTCGCCGTGCTGTGGAGTCAAGGACCCGCCGTTCCCGCGACCGCCGCGTCGAACGTCACCACGACGACGGTCTCCGCCGCGGCGGGCATCGGCAAGAACGGGGTCAGCGCCTTCCCCCTCGCCCCCCGCCAGGCCGACGAGCAACGGGTGGCGGCCTACTGGAGCCCGGAGCGGCTCAAGCAGGCGAGCAGCTACGTGCCGAGCACGAAGCCGTCGCCCTCGACCAAGAGCACGCCCTCCCTGGTGGAGGTGGGCCCGGGGGACGCGACACCGCGCGCGATCGGGCCGCGCGCCGCGGCGCCCCCCGCCGCCGCCTCCCCTTCGATGGTGGGCAAGGTCTTCTTCAAGGTCGGCGACAGGGAGTACTGGTGCTCCGCCTCCGCGGTGCACTCCGCCCGCCGCAACCTGGTCGCCACCGCGGGGCACTGCGCGTACGCGCTGGCCCAGGACAAGACGGTGGACAACTGGGTGTTCATCCCCGGCTACCACGACGGCGTGGCCCCCTCCGGCATCTTCGTCGGCCACACGCTCTACATGCATGAGGACTTCGCCGGTCAGGGCGACTTCGACCGCGACTACGCCTTCGTCACCGTGCACCGGGGCTTCACCTGGCAGCCGTACGTCGAGAACGGCAGGCTCAAGTACCGGTCGGTCGACGTGGGCCGCCTGGAGGACAAGGTGGGCGCCTTCCGCTTCGCCTCCGGCAAGCCGACCGGGCGGCCGATCTCCGTCTTCGGCTACCCGGCCGGAGCCCACCCCGACGGCAGCCGCCCGTACACCGGGCAGACGGTGAAGTCCTGCGACGGCACCACCGAGAAGAAGTTCGTCAGCGCGCCGACCTGGCAACTCGAACACGGGGTGCGGCTGCCGGGCTGCCCGTTCACCGCCGGCGCGAGCGGCGGCCCGTGGGTGATCGGCTACGACGCCGCCAAGCGGACCGGTTACCTCACCGGAATCACCAGCCTGACCTGGAATCTCAGCGGCGGCGGACGCCTCGACGCCGTCTCCACGCCGTACTTCAACCAGTTGACGCAGCGGGTGTACACCCAGGCGAGCAAGCAGGGCACGGGCTGACCCTCACGCGCCGCGACGATCCTCGATGTGATTCACGTCACACCATGCCGCCCGGTCCGGCTGCGGACAGTGCGTGATTTGACACGGAAGGCATCCGAGTGGACCTGCACTGATGTCACGACATGGTCTCGGCCCTGACAAGTGCTGTCAGACATAACGGAAAAGGAACGGACGACACGCCTCCGAAACCACGTAAAAATCGGATAAAGGCGAGAGGTACTGTCTTTACTAGCCCTTTACACACGGGTGGGACGCATGTGGCGTACCACGACAGCACCTGGAGATCTATGAACACCCGAGTCAACCGTCTGATCGTCCCCATCGGGGGTGTGGCCGCGGCCGGCCTCATCGGGGCCACCATCGCGGTCCCGGCGCAGGCGGCCGGTGACACGGCCTCCGACCCCCTGGCCGCGAGCGGCATCGCCGCGAAGAACGTCATCGCCTACTGGCTCAACCAGAAGGCCTCCAACCTGGTCCACGCCACCCCGTACGGGTACGAGAGCCAGGTCAGCGCCAAGCACATCTCGACCGGCGGGCCGTCCGCCGACAGCAAGCCCGGCACCATCTCGCCCACCGGCGGCGGCAAGTCGAGCGGCTCCCTGAAGAACGTGAACCTGCCGCGCACCACCGGCAAGGTCTTCTTCCGCGGCGGCGACGGCAGGCCGCACTGGTGCAGCGCGACCTCCGTACAGTCGAAGTACGGCAACCTGGTCGCCACGGCCGGGCACTGCGTCTACGACACCAGGACGAACAAGGCCACCCTGGACCGCTGGGTCTTCATCCCCGGCTACTACCAGGGCAAGGCGCCGTGGGGCATCTACGTCGGCAAGACGGCCTACACCCACTACGACTTCGACGTCTACGAGGACGGCGACCGCGACTACGCCTTCGTGACCGTCTACAACGGCATCAAGGCGGGACGCGGCGGCGACCTGCGCAACGTCGCCGAGTGGAACTGGAAGCAGGTCGACAGGAAGACCTACCTCAAGTACGACCGCTTCATCCGCAAGAGCCGGGGCGGCAAGTACTACATCGTCAAGTTCACCGACGTCGGCCGGCTCGAGAACAACGTCGGCGGCCAGGGGCTGGCCTACAACCAGAAGGTCGGCAGCTCGGTCTACGTGTTCGGCTACCCGAGCGGGTCGCACCCGGACGGCGACCGCGTCTTCACCGGCCAGACCCTCAAGTGGTCGTACGGCAAGACCTTCGCCGCCAAGGCCCCTTCGGTCAAGGCCGAGGAGCTCGTGGGCGTGAAGTCGTCCTTCACCGGCGAGGGCTCCTCGGGCTCGGCGTGGCTGCTGAGGTACAGCAACAGCAAGCGTCTCGGCTACCTCAACGGCGTCACCAGCGGTGTCTCCGACACCAACGGCAACAAGCGGATCGACACCAGTGTCTCCCCGTACTTCGACGGCGAGACCTACGGCGTCTACAAGGCCGCCGCCAACAACTGGTCCGGCTCCATCGCCTGAGTCGCGCGCACGCCCGGCGCCGGCCCGCGGGTGGCATGCTGAGCGGACGGCGACCACGAGGAGATCGGCGATGACCCACCCTTCCGGAATGCAGCCCGCCCCGCGGCGAACCCCCCTCAACGCGGAGGAAAGGGTGCGTGGCGAGGTCAACTTCTCGCAGCTCGTCGCCGAACACCTCATGGCGAAGGGCCGGTTCAGGATCACCGCCGACAGCCCGGAGATGGTGGATCTGTGGCAGACGGCCGCCCGCAGGGCGGGTGAGATGCTGCGGCGGCCGGTGGTCAGCTACGCCAACGGCCGGGACATCGTCATCACGTTCACCCAGCAGGCTCCGGGCCTCACCACACAGGCCTGAGCACCCCCCGGGAAGTGCCCCGCCGCGCCGCGGCGGGGCACTTCCGCGTTGCGGGAACGCCGACGAGCATCCGCGTTGTTTTCCCGACTTGATCCCCATCGCTGTATGTTCCTCGCAGCCCATTCACATGTGGGGCGCGGGAGACGTTCCACAGCAAGGAGATCCGTTGAAGCGCATCCTCCCCCCGCTGTGGGGTGCGGCGGCGACGGCCGCGTTGCTCGTCACCGGGGCGGCGGTGCCCGCTCACGGCTACGAGATCACCGTGACGACGCCCCTCGCCTCCGGCGCGAAGGTGGCTTCGGTGCTCGCCTACTGGCTGAGAGACGGCGGCCGCCCGCTCGCCGGCGCGACTCCCGCGTCCGCGCCGACCGGGATCGAGGCCACCCCCGTCACGGCCGACGGCGCCGCTCCCGACGGCGTACGCGGCGTGGTGCCCGCCTCCGCCGGGGTCAAGCGGGCCACCGGCCCCTCGAAGAACGTCAACCTGCCGAGGACGACGGGCAAGGTCTTCTTCGTCGGCCCGGACGGCCGCCCTCACTGGTGCGCGGGCACGTCCGTGCAGTCCGACCACCGCAACCTCGTGGCGACGGCCGGGCACTGCGTGTACGCCGCGCGGCCCACGTCGGGCTCCACCGCCACGCCGCACCGAAACTGGATCTTCATTCCGGGCTTCGCCGGCGGCGGCACGCCCTGGGGCGTCTACACCGGCGACCGGGCCTTCGCCCACAGCGACTTCACCAGGTACGGCGACCTGGACCGCGACTACGCGTTCGTCAGCGTCCACGCCGGCGTGCTGCCCAAGCGCGTCGCGCTGCGGAACGCCGCGCAGTACGCCGCGTTCGCCGGCGGCCCCAAGTACCGGACCGCGACCGGCTACACCGGCGTCCGGCTGCTTCCCGCGGGGCGTCTCGGCGACAAGGTCGGCGGGCAGGGCCTCGCCTACAACCTGCCGGTCGACCGGCCGCTCGCCATCTTCGGCTACTCCCTGCGGGCCTCCGCGCGTCCCGCGGACGGGCTCACCCGGGCCTACCGCAGGCCCTTCCTGGCCCAGGATCTGTCCAGGAGCGCGAACGAACTGGTCGCCGTGCGTTCGGCCTTCGCCGCCGCCTCCGGGTCGCCGTGGCTGGCCGCCTACCGCGGCGTACGCGGCCTGGGCTACCTGAACGGCATGACCATCGGGCTCTCCGGCGCGGGCACCGGCCTGTCTCCGTACTTCGACGGGGAGCTGTTCCAGGTCTACAACGCGGCCCGGCGCGCCGGGTGAGGGGGCCCGCCCCGGCGTGGCGGTCTCAGACGCCGACCGCCTCCCTGGCCGCGGCCCGCGTGCCCGTGCTCTCCCTGTTCCCCGCGCGGCCCCGGCCGCGCGCCAGCAGCTCCGCCACCCGCGGCTCCGCGGCGTACGGCGCGAACCGGCGGCACATGTCCGCCACGTACGTCCGCGTGCGCGCCGACTGGATGTTGCCGGCGAGATCGAGGGCCGACGACGCCGCCTGGCACGCCTCCTCCAGCTCGCCCTCCTGGATGAGGGCCGTGGCGAGCAGCGAGAGGTTGAACATCCTGCCGCGCACGTAGCGCCCGTCCATCACCAGCGAGCGCCGGGCCTGCCGTACGGCCCGCGCCCCGTCGCCGAGGTCGCGCAGGCAGTGGGCCGACTTCGCGGCCAGGTAGGCCTCGTCGAAGTAGCCGATCCAGCCGGGCTCGTTCTGCGGCGTCCGCCGGTCGAAGGCGACCTCCGCCTCGTGCAGCGCGCCGCCGCACGCCGTGCGCTCCCCGAGCAGGGCCAGGGCGTGCGCCTCCAGCACCCGGGCCTCGGCCAGCAGCGACCCGACCCCCGAGCGCCGGGCGGCCGCCACCGCCGCCCTGGCGAGCTCCAGACCGTGCCGGGGATGCCCGATGTAGACGGCCTGGTGGCTCATCCCGGCCAGGATCTCGCCGCACAGGGCGTGGTCGCCCGCGCCGCGCGCCAGGCCGAGCGCCTGGATCAGGTAGCGCTGGGCCAGCCCGTGCTGCTCCAGGTCGTAGGCCATCCATCCCGCCAGCCGGGTCAGCTCGGCCGCCGCGGTCGCCAGCGAGCGCCCGGTGGCCTCGCCGTACGCGCCCTCGCGCAGCAGCGGCGTCACGGCGGTGTGCAGGTAGCGCACGACCGGGCCGCGGATGCTGCCGCCGCCGAACCGGTTGTCCAGCTCGCCGAACGACCGGGTGACCTCGCGGATGGCGGCCACGTCCGAGGGCCCGACGCGGCGCGGCCCGTTCGCGGAGAGCCGCTCCCCGTCGGGCGCCGCCAGCCAGCGGACGATCCCCGCCGAACCCGCCCCCAGGGCGAAAGTGGAGTCGAGCAGGAACCTGCGCCGCTCGACGTCGGCCCTCCACAGTGCTGTCACGCTTGCCACACCCTCCTCCCACGAATGGGGGAACTCCCGTCCCAGATCGAGGGGGACCGTTCCACGCGGCATGCCGATGTCCTCCCTGGACACCTGCCGCCCCAGCCGCAGCGAGAAGATCTCCGCCAGCAGGCCGGGAACCGGTTCGCGCGGGCGGCGGCCGCCGATCCAGCGCAGCACGGAACCGTGGTCGTACCGCATCCCCCGCAGCCCCCGGGCCAGGCCGAGACCGTTGAGCCGGCGGGCCAGCCCCTTGCGGGACAGTCCGGCTTCGGTGAGGTGCTGCTGGAGCAGGCGGTTGGGGTCACGTCGCATCGCTCTCCAACCGGGACAGGCAATAGCCGATTTGGTTACGGAGAGCTTTCTTTATAGCACTAACCGTGAGGACCTAAAGGCATTCCCAAATGTTTACGCGCCTTGACGGGGAGAAGACGAAGGGCCGCGCACCGCGCGGTCACGCGGCTCGCGGCCCTCGGGCGCCCGGTGATGGCCGGAGGACTACTTGCGGGCGACGCCGTCCTCGCGGGCCTGCCGCGCGACGGCGGCGATCACGGCGGGAGCGACCCGGCCGTCGAACGGCGAGGGGATGACGTAGTGCTCGGCGACGTCGTCGCCGACCACGGCCGCCAGCGCGTCCGCCGCCGCCACCTTCATGTTCTCCGTGATCGTCGTCGCGCGGACGTCGAGCGCGCCGCGGAAGACCCCGGGGAAGGCCAGCACGTTGTTGATCTGGTTGGGGTAGTCGGACCGCCCCGTGGCGACCACGCGGGCGTGCCTGCCCGCCACCGCGGGGTCCACCTCCGGGGTGGGGTTGGACAGCGCGAACACGATCGAGTCCGGTGCCATCGCCGCGATGGCGTGCTCCGGGACCGTCGACCCGGACAGGCCGACGAACACGTCGGCGCCGGCGAGCGCCTGCTCGGTCGACCCGGACAGGCCGAGCGTGTTGGTGTCGCGGGCCAGCGCCCGCTTGACCGGGTTCAGATCCTCGCGACCGGCGTGGATGACGCCCTTGGAGTCCGAGACCGCGATGTCGCCGATCCCGGCGTTCAGCAGCATCCGCGACACGGCGACACCGGAGGCTCCGGCGCCGGCCACCACCGCGCGCAGCTCACCGAGGGAGCGCCCGGTGAGGCGGGCCGCGTTGCGCAGCGCGGCCAGGACCACGATCGCCGTGCCGTGCTGGTCGTCGTGGAAGACGGGGATGTCGAGAAGCCCCCGCAGGCGCTCCTCGACCTCGAAGCAGCGGGGGGCGCTGATGTCCTCGAGGTTGATGCCGCCGAACGACGGCGCGAGCCTGACCACGGTCTCGACGATCGCGTCCACGTCGGTGCAGTCGATGCAGATGGGCACCGCGTCGACGCCGGCGAACTGCTTGAACAGCAGGGCCTTGCCCTCCATGACGGGCATGGCGGCGGCCGGCCCGATGTCGCCGAGCCCCAGGACCGCGGTGCCGTCGGAGACCACGGCCACGACGTTGGAGACCCAGGTGTAGTCGTTGACCAGGTCGGGGTTGTCGGCGATGGCGGTGCAGACGCGGGCGACCCCCGGCGTGTACGCGAGCGACAGGTCGTCGGCGTCGCGGACCGGGACGGTGGAGCGGACCTCCAGCTTGCCGCCGCGGTGCAGGGCGAAAGCGGGATCCAGGTCGAGAGATTCCAAGGAAGAAGATGTGACGGTCACAGCGACCCCAGTGTCGAAAGGACGAGTTCCTTCGGTAGACGCCGTCAAGAGAACGAGAGCCTGGCTTCGGTAGCCGCCGGAGGCCGTCGTCGTTGACGGTCCGTCTCTTGAGGGGGGTACGGGGGTCACCCGTTCCCCGATTGTGCCACACGATGAGACACGCGCCCCGGCCGGATCGGGTCACATATCGTTGCACGTTCAGGTGTTCCCCCAGGCCATCGGGCATGTAATACTCGGCTTTGCCGGTGATCTCTTACGTACTTGGGCGTCCCATTGGACTTGACGTCTTACGCCGAGCTGGCCGTACAGCTGGTCAACATGGGCGACGAACTCAAAAACCCCTTCTCCCTGCGAGCCCTCCTGGAGGAGACGGGCCGTACGGAGGCGGCCGCGCGTCTCACCCGCCGTGACATCGACGCGCTGTGCGAGCTGCGCGACGAACTCGCGGGGGTCTTCGCGGCCGCCGCGGAGGGCGACGACGTGGAGGTGGTCGAGCGGCTCAACGGGCTGCTGGTCCGCCATCCCGTGCATCCGCAGATCTCCGGGCACGACGGCCAGCCCTGGCACCTGCACCTGACCGAGGGCGGCCGGGTCGCCGACGCCCTCTCGGTCGGGTCGGTCATGGGCCTGGCCAGCGTCGTGACCCGGCTCGGCGTGGACCGGCTCGGCATGTGCCAGGCGGCGCCGTGCCGCAACGCCTATCTCGACACCTCCTCCAACCGGTCGCGCCGCTACTGCTCGGAGCGGTGCGCCAGCCGGGCGAACGTGGCCGCCTACCGGGCGCGCAAGCGGGGCGCCTGACGGCCCGGCCAGGGGGAAGGGCGCGGTCAGGGGGCCGGCGCGGGGAAGCGCAGCGCCGGCCTGGGCCAGTACCGCAGCACGACCCTGCCCAGGATGTCCTCCTCGGGCACCGCGCCGAAGTCCCAGCTGTCCCGGCGCCCCGGGGCCGACTGGTTGTCGCTCTCCAGCCACCAGCCGTCGCCCGTGAGCCGGAAGGCCCGCTTGACGATCAGCCCGTGCGGCCGCCCGGCGACCACCAGGTCGCCGGGGCGGATCGGGGCGCCGCGCCGTACCAGCAGCCAGTCTCCGGGCCGCAACGCGGGCAGCATCGAATCGCCGGACACGCACACGGCGGTGAGCACATCCCCCTCCGCACAGTGATTTCGAGACGAGTAAGGTCGGTCCTGGAACAGTGCTGTCACCAGCATTCCTAAGGAAGGATTCCGATGCTCGCACGACTGCTGCGACCCCGGCACGAGGCGTCCGCCCACTGCGACCTGCCGTGCGGGGTCTACGACCCGGCGCAGGCCCGCATCGAGGCCGAGTCGGTGAAGGCGATCATTAAGAAGTACGCCGACAACGACGACCCGGTCTTCAGGACCCGCGCGCTGATCATCAAGGAACAGCGGGCCGAGCTGGTCAAGCATCACCTGTGGGTGCTGTGGACCGACTACTTCAAGCCCCCGCACCTCGAGCAGTACCCCCAGCTCCACCAGCTCTTCTGGGACGCCACGAAGCTGGCCGGCGCCGCCGGGGCCAAGGGCACCGTGGACCCCTCCCTGGCCGACGACCTTCTCGCGAAGATCGACGAGATCGCCAAGATCTTCTGGGAGACCAAGGCCGCCTGAGCCCCGGAACCTCGGGCCCCGCACGGCTTTCAGGGCCGCGCGGGGCCAGATCATCCCAAGGCCTTATACAAACTCCATATTCGGTAGCACGGAATTTACGTGCAGGTACCTCCAAGGATCGCCACAATCAGCGCGTCCGCCCGGGGCGGCACCGCGCGAGTGGCGGTAGGTTGCAGTCAGCGGCACTCAGCCGGCTGAAGAGGCGAGGAGGAACGTGACCGAGGAAACCGAGACGCCTGCGGTGGATCTGACCGGGATTCGCGATGCTGTGAGTGTCCGGCTGCCCGCCGTGAGCGCCTACCTGTCCGTGCTGCGCACGGCCACCGCCGGGCTCGCCGCACGGCTCGACTTCACCCTCGACCAGATCGAGGACCTGCGCATCGCCGTCGACGAGGCGTGCGCCATGTTGCTGCGGCACGCCGTGCCCGGAACCGATCTCCTCGCGGAGTTCGAACTCACGGGCCCGGAGATGACGGTCCGCGTCGAGGTCAACACGCTCGGGGTCAGCTCACCCAACCGGGAGGACTTCGCCTGGATGGTGCTGACCGCGCTGGCCGACGACGTGGACGCGATCTCCGACCACGCCGATCACCTGGCGATCGTGCTGCGTAAGCGCCGGAGCACGGCGAGGCCGTCGTGATGACGGAAAGGACGAGTGCGATGACCTCCGGCGACTCGGCGGTGCCGGACCGCGTACGCGCCCGCACACTCTTCGCCGAGCTGTCGGAGCTTCCGCCGGACGACCCGAGGCGGCAGCGCATCCGCGACGAGCTGGTCGAGCTCCACCTGCCTCTGGTGGAGTACCTGGCCCGCCGCTTCCGCAACCGGGGCGAGTGGCTCGACGACCTCACGCAGGTCGCCACGATCGGGCTGATCAAGTCGATCGACCGGTTCGACCTCGCCCGCGGCGTGGAGTTCTCCACGTACGCCACTCCGACCATCGTCGGCGAGATCAAGCGGCACTTCCGCGACAAGGGCTGGGCGGTCCGCGTGCCGCGCAGGCTCCAGGAGCTGAAGCTCTCGCTCACCAAGGCCATAAGCGAACTGTCGCAGCGGGAGAGCCGCGCGCCCACGGTCGCCGAGCTCGCCGCCCACCTGGGGATGAGCGAGGAAGAGGTCCTGGAGGGCCTGGAGTCGGCAAACGCCTACTCCACCGTGTCGCTCGACGCGCCCGACTCCGGTGACGACGACGCGCCCGCCGTGTCCGACTCGCTCGGCATCGTGGACGAGTCGCTGGAGGGCGTGGAGTACCGCGAGTCGCTCAAGCCGCTGCTCGAGCGCCTGCCTCCGCGCGAGAAGCGGATCCTGCTGCTGCGTTTCTTCGGCAACATGACGCAGTCGCAGATCGCCACCGAGCTGGGGATCTCGCAGATGCACGTGTCCCGGCTGCTCGCCCGGACGCTGGCGCAGCTCCGCGAGGGCCTCACCGCCGAGGACTGAGCGGGAACCCATACGAGCCCGGACGATCGGACGATCTCCAGGCAGACGACCGCGACGCCGCGCTCCCCCCGGCGGCGCCCGGTCACCGATCGCACGGCTCAGGACGCGCCGGGTGCGCCGTCCTCGCCCATGAGGGCGTGCGTGGAGGCCGGCGCGAGCAGCGTGACCAGGGCGACCGCCGCCGCGGCGATGAGCGGGACACCGAAGGCGTACTGCGCCGACTGGATGAGGCTGATCGCCACCGGAAGCGCGAATATCTGCGTCACCACGGCCGGGCCCCGGCTCCAGCGCAGCACCTGCCACAGGCCCCGGGCCACCCAGAGCAGCAGAGCGCCGCCGACCATGCCGAACCCGGCCACCGCGATGCTGGTGACCACATCGGTGGGTTCGCCGATCACGGTCTCGACGCCGACGTAGCCGCCCAGGACGAGGGCGAGCAGGCCCTCCGCGGCCAGGACGGCGGCGGCCACGGTGAGTGTGCCGGGACGGCCCACGGAACTGCTGATCACACCGTCCAACCCTACCCGCAGCGGCGGGCGGCCCACTGGGCAGGCGTCAGCCGACGCGAGCGGTAAACCGTTCGTTAACCTTCAGGCATGCGGGCACTCCTCCTCGTCAATCCCAAGGCGACCTCGACGCACCGGCGTACCCGGGACGTGCTGATCCGGGCGCTCGGCGCCGCCGTCGATCTGTCGGTCGAGGAGACCGCGTACCGCGGCCACGCGACCGCGCTCGCGGCCACCGCGCATGCCAAGGGCTTCGACGCGGTGGCGGTCCTCGGCGGCGACGGCACGATCAACGAGACCGTCAACGGCCTGCTGGACGCCCGTCCCGGCGGCGGCGCGAGCGACCGGCCCGCGCTCATCGTGATCCCCGGCGGCAGCGCCAACGTCTTCGCCCGCGCTCTCGGCCTGCCCAACAACCCGGTCGAGGCGACCGGAGCCGTCCTGGAGGCGCTGCGGGAAGGACGCCGCCGCACCATAGGTTTGGGACAGGCGATTTGGCATGACGAGGTTTCGGGCCCGGATCCGGGGGCAGGTGCGCCTCCTGACCAGCGAAGGTCTAGATATTTCACATTTTGTGCTGGACTGGGATACGACGCCGAAGTCGTCCGAGCCGTCGAGGGCCTGCGGAGCGCGGGACACCGCGCCCTGCCCGCCCTCTACGTGAACACGACGGTGCGCCACTTCTTCGTGACGGACCGCCGGCGGCCGGCGATCCGGCTGACCCGTCCCGGCCGGCCTCCAGAGGATGGGATCTTCATGGCGATCGTGTCGAACACGTCGCCGTGGACGTACGCCGGCACACGTCCGATCAACCCGACGCCGTGGGCCGGTTTCGAAACGGGGCTCGACATGCTCGGGCTCCGCAAGATGAGCCTTCCGGCCGTGCTCACGCTCGTCCGGCAGATCATCGGTGAACACCGGGGATTGCCGCGCGGTAAACACCTCGTTCAGATCCATGACGAGGCCGAGTTCACCCTCCTCGCCTCCCGCCCGGTCGCCTTCCAGCTCGACGGCGACTACCTGGGAGAACACGAGTGGGTGATCTTCCGCGCTATCCCGGACGCGTTACAAGTTCTCGTCTGACCTGTTACATGTAGTCATAGTGTGACGCATCCGACAGCCACGACGGGCAAAACCTTGTCCCAAACCTCTTGTGTGGTGTTGGTACGGCTGAAAAGCTGAACACGACGTCGGAACGTAGGACCTTTACGGAGACCACAGCCTCCGTAAGGAGCCCCGGCGATCGCGCGGACACACCCGGCCCCTCACCCAGGATCCGGGCCGCTGTTCGCAGCAGCTAGTGAAAGAAATCACAAAGTTGACGAGGAGCCACGGTGGCTCCACTTTACGAAGGAGTGGAACGCATGGACTGGCGCCACCGCGCTGCCTGCCGTGACGTGGACCCCGAATTGTTCTTCCCGATCGGGAACACTGGTCCGGCGCTCATGCAGATCGAAGAGGCCAAGCAGGTATGCGGGCGATGCACGGTCGCCGAGTCCTGCCTCAAGTGGGCCCTCGAGTCGGGCCAGGACGCCGGAGTCTGGGGCGGGCTCAGCGAGGATGAGCGCCGCGCCCTCAAGCGCCGCAACGCGCGCGCCCGCGCCCGCGCCGCCGTCTGACTCCCCCGCCGCACGCGAACGCCTTCGGTGAATGCCGGCGATGGCATTCACCGAATCGCGGGGCGCCGTCTCGCCCCGGCCGGAACGGCCGAGGAGCCTCCCGCCCATAGGGCCGTCCGTCCACCAAGACATCGCGTCCACTATGGCATCCCCCACAACGGTCCCGCACAGCGGGTCCCCTGTGGCGCCTCCCGCGTCCGCGCACGGAGACGCCGAGCGGAGACACCTGCGGGAGATCAGCCGGACTGCACCGGGATGCTGAGCCTGACCTCGGTGCCCCCGCCCTCTCTTCCCGCGACGCTCAGCCGGCCCGACAGCTCGCCGACGACCAGCGTACGGACGATCTGCAGCCCGAGGCTGCCGGTGGCCTCGAGGTCGAAGTCCTCGGGCAGCCCCTTGCCGTCGTCGGCCACCGCGAACTCCAGCCGGTCGGCGTCCCGGGACACCACGACCTGCACGTTTCCCGAGCAGTGGGCGAACCCGTGCTCGACCGCGTTCTGCAGCAGCTCGGTGAGCACCATGGCGATGGGGGTCGCGACCGCGGCGGGCAGCACGCCGAAGCTGCCGACCCGCTTGATCGCCACCTGCGCGAGCGCCACCTCCGCCGTCATCGCGATGACCCGGTCGGCGATGTCGTCGAACTCGACCATCTCCTCCGGCATCTGGGCGAGGATCTCGTGGACGATCGCGATCGAGCCGACCCGCCGTACGGCCTCGTTCAGCGCCTCCTGGCCCTCGGGGTTGTTCAGCCGGCGCGCCTGGAGCCGCAGCAGCGCGGCCACGGTCTGCAGGTTGTTCTTGACCCGGTGATGGATCTCGCGGATCGTCGCGTCCTTGGTGAGCAGCTCCCGCTCCCGCCGGCGCAGCTCGGTCACGTCGCGGATCAGCACCAGCGCACCGATGCGGCCGCCGCCGACGATCAGCGGGATCGCCCGTAGCTGCACGACCGTGCCGCCGTTCTCCACCTCGGTCTCCCGGGGGGCCCGGCCGCTGGCGACGACCATCAGGTCCTCGTTGATCGGCTCGTCGGAGTAGCACAGATCGGCGGTCGTCTTCCCCAGGTCCGCCCCCACGAGGTCGGCGTGCAAACCGAGCCTGCGGTAGGCCGACAGCGCGTTGGGCGAGGCGTAGGTGACCCGCCCGGCCTTGTCCAGGCGGAGCAGGCCGTCGCCCACCCGGGGCGACCTGACCAGGATCGGCTCCTCCTCCGCGAAGGGGAACCTGCCGTCGGCCACCATCTGCGCCAGGTCGGACGCGCTCTGCAGATAGGTCAGCTCCAGCCGGGACGGAGTGCGCGCCGACGACAGGTTGGTCGAGCGCTGGATGACCCCGATGATCGGGCCCTCCTTGCCCCGCCGCACCGGGATCGTCTCCTCGCGCACCGGCACGCCGCTGGACCAGTCGGGGTCGCCCTCCCTGCAGATGCGGTGCTCGCTCCAGGCCACGTCGATCAGGGGCCGCTCCCCGGCGGCGACGGACTCGCCCACGACGTCGTCGTGGTAGACGGTCGGACCGGTCGTCGGCCGCATCTGGGCCACCGCCACCCACCTCGTGCCGCCCTGGTCGGGAACCCACAGGATGAGGTCCGCGAACGACAGGTCGGCGAGCAACTGCCAGTCCGAGACCAGCGAGTGGATCCAGTCGACGTCGGCGGAGTCGAGCGCGGTGTGGCGCGACACGAGGTCGCTGAGAGTCGGCACGACTGCATGATGCGCCGCCGTCCGGGTCGAAAGCGAATCGACCATTACCACCTGGCAAGATGCACCTCATGACAGGGCCGACGGACAGGGTCCGCGCGGCCGCCGCCGAGCGCGGGGCGGCGGGCCTCGCCGGGCGTGGGGAGAGTGTGAGAACCGTCACGTCGCCGGGGCCGCCGGACGCTCGGGCCGGCGTCGTTCCGCGCGCCCCCGAGCCGACCGGCGCACTCCCGGACAGGGCCCGTTCGTGCACCGGCGGCACCGGCCGCGCGCCGGCCCGCGCCGGTGCCGCCCCGGATGTCCCGGACGCCCCGAAGATCAGTGACCTGCCCGGACGCGCCCGGCAGCGGCCTCGGAAGCCGGCCGCTCGGGCTCCCGAGCCCGGCCCGAGGACGACCGGCCCGGCGGCCGGCGTGGGACCTGCCGAGCCCGGCCCGCCCCCGCTCGCACCCGGAGTGGGAGCCCTGGATGCGGACCGGGGCGCCCGCGTGGGATGCTTCCGCCCACCATCGGTGCCTCGGGGCCGGTCCTGTCCGCGGTTGACCGCGGGGGCCGATCTGAGGTCCGATGATCTCGCGGTGGTCCGGGGTGCGCTCACCGCTGTGGCCGAGTTGAGAATGTTGCCTGAGTTGGGCGATGTGGCCGAGTTGAGGGTGGACAGGTGACGGAGCACAGCGAGGACTCTCCCCGGGTTCCGAAGTACTACGACGTGAAGCGCAGTCTTCTGGAGCTCACCAAGAGCCTGCCCGCGGGCAGCGCGCTCCCGCCCGAGCGCGCCCTTGCCGTACGGTTCGAGACCTCCCGGACGACGGTCCGGCAGGCGTTGTCGGAGCTGGTGGTCGAGGGGAGGCTGCTGCGCATCCAGGGCAAGGGCACCTTCGTCGCCCAGCCCAAGGTCGCCCAGGTCCTCCAGCTCACCTCGTACACGGGTGACCTGCGCACGGTCGGCCTCGAGCCGGACACCAAGATCCTCGACATCAGCTACATCACGGCCGACGAGGCGCTCGGCCGGCGGCTGGCCATCAACCCCGGCGGCAGGGTCCTGCGGATCCACCGCCTGCGCCTGGCCAACGGCGAGCCGATGTCGATCGACACCACGCACCTGTCCGCCCGCCGGTTCCCGCGCCTGCGGCGCGAGCTCGAGGTGCACTCGTCGCTGTACGAGACCCTCCACAACGCCTACAACGTACGGCTGACCGACGCCGAGGAGGTCATCGAGACCGTGCTCGCCACGCCGTACGACGCGCAGGTGCTGGGGGTGGACGTCGGGCTGCCCATGCTGCTGCTGACCCGGCACGCCTTCGACGCCGACGGCAACCCCGTCGAGTACGCCCAGTCGCTCTACCGAGGCGACCGCTACAAGTTCGTCACCCGCCTCCGCCGCCCGTAAGCAGGAAGGCTCTACCCTCCCGGACATGAGTGTTCTCATCGTGACCGCGACGGACACCGGGGTCGGCAAGACGGTGGTTACGGCGGCGCTCGCCGTGCTGGCCGCAGAGCGGGGCGCGACGGTCGCGGTGGTGAAGCCGGCCCAGACCGGGGTGGCGCTCGGGGAGCCCGGGGACCTCGACGAGGTGATCCGCCTGTCGGGAGTGACGACGACCTTCGAGATGACGCGCTATCCCGACCCGCTCTCCCCCGCCGCGGCGGCCCGCGTCCGCGGCCTGCCGACGGTGTCGCTCACGTCGGCGGCGGCCCGGATCGAGGAACTGGCCGAGACACACCGGCTGGTGCTCGTCGAGGGCGCAGGGGGCCTGCTGGTCCGCTACGACGAGGAGGGCGGCACACTCGCGGACCTGGCGCGGCGGTTGCACGCCCCGGTCCTCGTGGTGGCGCGCGCCGCGCTGGGAACGCTCAACCACACGGCGCTGACGCTCGAAGCCATGGCGGGCAGGGGCCTCGACCTGGCGGGCGTGGTGATCGGGTCCTGGCCGGCCGACCCGGGGGTCGCCGAGCGGTCGAACGTCGCCGACCTGGAGATGCTCGCCGCCCGGCCGCTGTCGGGCGCGTTGCCGGAGGGCGCGGGCGCGCTCGGCCGGGAGGCGTTCGCTCGGGCCGCCCGCGCCGGACTGGCTCCCGCGCTCGGCGGCACGTTCGACCCGGCCAGATTCCGCTCGACCCTCAAGCTGCCCCTGTGACGGGAGCCGCGTGAAACCGAAGCCCTGGAGAGCGCCTTTCAGGTTCTGGACGAGGGCACGGGTCTCAACGTGGCGCAGGCGACCGAGCGCCTGACGCTTCCGGCGAGCGTTTGGACGGCGGCCGGCTGGAATCCCAGGCCATGCGAGCGGAGTAGCCGCGACAGCATCGGGCATCAGCGGAGGTGACCGACGTTCTCCTGTGGCTGGAGGGCATTGGCCATCCATCTGTTCCCATATGTGACCGACTGGTAGGTTTCACGGTATGGAGTCCCCCAAACACGCAGGCGACATCGCGGTCGCCGTCTCCCAGGCCTACGGCGTGGACACCATGTTCACGCTGTCCGGCGGGCACGTCTTCCCCCTGTACGACGGGGCCGTCCATCAGAACATGCGCATCTTGGACGTGCGCCACGAGCAGAGCGCGGTGTTCGCGGCCGAGGCGACCGCACGGCTGACCCGCAAGCCCGGCCTCGCCGTGCTAACCGCCGGCCCCGGCGTCACCAACGGCGTCTCGGGGGTCGCCACCGCCCACTTCAACGGCTCACCGCTCGTCGTACTGGGCGGGCGCGCCCCGCGCTCGCGCTGGGGCGCGGGGGCCCTGCAGGAGATGGACCATCCGCCGCTGTTCGAGCCCATCACCAAGCTCGCCTTCACCGGGTCGGGCGCGGACTCCATCGGGCAGGACGTCGAGATGGCGTTCCGGACCGCCCTGGCCCCGCACCGCGGCCCGGTGTTCCTGGACTTCCACATGGACGACCTGTTCTCCCCGTCGCCCGAGTACGCCTCGGAGACGCTGACCCCGTCGCCGCTGGAGCCCGACCCCGAGGCCCTCGCCGGCATCGCTCGACTGCTCGCCGAGGCCGAGCGCCCGATGCTCGTGTTCGGCTCGGACGTGTGGATGGAGCGCGCGGAGGAGGCGGCACGGGACTTCGCCGAGGAGTGGCGGCTGCCCGTCGTGCCGAACGGGCAGGGCCGGGGCATCCTGCCCGCCGGGCACGATCTGCTCGTCACCCGCGCCCGGGGCGTCGCCTTCGCCCAGGCCGACCTCGTCATCGTGGTCGGCACCCCGCTCGACTTCCGGCTCGCGTACGGCTGGTTCGGCGGCAAGGAGGGCGCGCCCCTCGCCAGGGTCGTCCACATCGCCGACGCGCCCTCCCAGCTCGCCACGCACACCGGCCTGTCCGGCTCGGCCGCCGGTGACCTGTCGGTCATCTTCTGGGGCCTGTCGGCGGCCTGCGGGTCCGCCGGGGTGAACCCCAAGGCGTACGAGCCGTGGGTGAGCAGGCTGGGCGAGACCGCGGCGGCGGCGATCGCCGAGGACGCGGCCCTGCTGGAGTCGGACGCCGACCCGATCCACCCGATGCGCATCTACGGCGAGCTGAACAAGGTCCTCGCCGACGACGCCGTCGTCATCGGCGACGGCGGCGACTTCGTCTCCTACGCCGGCAAGTACGTCGAGCCGAGGCGGCCGGGCAACTGGCTCGACCCCGGCCCGTACGGCTGCCTCGGCACCGGGCTCGGCTACTCCATCGCGGCCCGGCTGGCGAGGCCGTCCTCGCAGGTCGTGCTGCTGCTCGGCGACGGCGCGGCGGGCTTTTCGCTGATGGACGTCGACACGCTGGTCCGCCACCGCCTGCCAGTCGTCATGATCTGCGGCAACAACGGCATGTGGGGCCTGGAGAAGCACCCCATGCAGATGCTGTACGGCTACGACGTGGCGGCCGAGCTCCAGCCGCAGTGCCGCTACGACCAGGTGGTCACCGCGCTCGGCGGCGGCGGCGAGCTCGTCACGTCGCCGAGCGAGATCGGCCCGGCGCTGCGCCGCGCGTTCGACTCCGGCGTGCCCTATCTGGTGAACATCGCCACGGACCCGGCGATCGCCTACCCGCGCAACACGACCGGGGTGTGACGCTCACAGGAGCCCCGCGTGGCCGCGCGGGGCTCCGCTCCTACGGGCTTCAGTTCGCCACGGGGGTGCGGGTCACCGCCGGGCTGGGCGACGGAGTGGGCGAGGGGGACGGGCACGTCCTCTTCACGGTGAACGTGACCGTCGTGCCCTCCTTCACCAGCGTGTTCGCCGCCGGCTTCTGGCTGACGACCACTCCCTTGCACTCCTCCGCGCCCTCGTAGGCGGCCTTCGGTACGAGACCCAGCATGTTCAGCCGCGCGTTCGCGGAGCTCTCCGGCAGGTTCTTCAGCTGCGGCACCTTGACCATGCCCTCGGTCGGGCTCGGCGACGGCGTCGGGGAGGCGGAGCGGCTCGGCGAGGCGCTGGGAGTCGGGCTCGGCGAGGGGCTCGGCTTCCTCCTGGACGGGCTGGGCCGCGACACCGGCACCTCCTGCGTGGGCCTCGCGGAGGGCCGCGAGACGGCCCGCGTCGGCGACGGGGTCGGCGACGGGGAGAATAGCGTCAGGGACGGCGCGGGCGACGGAGGGGTCGTGGACCCCGCCGAGGCCATGTTGATGCCGAGGACGGCCAGACCCCCGACGACGGCGAACCCCGCCACCCCGGCCGCGACGGGCATCCCCTTGCCTCTTTTGGACCGCTGCGCCGCGCGCCGGGCCGTACGCGTGCCCTGCTGCGGCGTGGCGACGGTCGCCGGCGGGACGGCGGGCGCGTCGTTCCAGGCCTCGCGGGTGACCCGGTAGGTGTGGCCGGTGGACGGGATGGGTTCCGGCCCGATCGGGTGAGGGTGGGCCTGGGTGGCCGCCCCCGCGGAAGGCGGCGTGACCCCCATGCCCGTGGTGGCCGCCGGGCCCGCGGGCAGGCCCTGCGGGCCGTACGCCGCTCCGGCCGGGCCCTGCGGGCCGTAGGCGGGCGCCGCGTCCGGCCCGGCCCCTGGAGACAGCACCGACTGCCGGGCCGCGTGGCTCATCGCGGCGGCGGACGGCCAGCGGAGCGCCGGGTCCTTCGACATGGCCCGCTCGACGATGGCCCGGACGGCGGGCGGCACGTGCGGCGGCAGCGGCGGCGGCTCCTCCCGGATGTGCTTGAGCGCGATCGTCACCGGCGAGTCGCCGTCGAAGGGACGCTGCCCGGCCAGGCACTCGTACGCCACGACGCCCAGCGCGTAGATGTCGACGGCGGGGGTGACCGGCGCGCCCTCGGCCTGCTCCGGCGCGCAGTACGCCGCGGTGCCGAGCACCATCCCGGCGTCGGTGAGACGGGTCCCCTGGTCGGCCCGGGCGATGCCGAAGTCGGTGAGCACCAGCGTGCCGTCGGAACGCACCAGCAGGTTGCCCGGTTTGACGTCCCGGTGCACGATGCCCCGCTCGTGCACGGCCTGGAGGGCGGACGCGGCCTGCGCGATCAGCTCCATCGCGGGCTCGGCGCCGATGCGGCCGAGGCGGGTCAGCAGCCGGTCGAGGGGCTCGCCGTCGACGAACCGCATGACCAGGTACGCGGTGGAGCCGTCGCCGGGGACCTCGGTGACCCCGTAGTCGTAGACGTCGACGACGCCGGGGTGGTTGACGGTCGCCATCGCCCGGGCCTCGCCCTGGAAGCGGACGGCGAATCCGGGGTCGTCGAGGCGACCGGGGAGAAGCACCTTGACGGCGACGGTGCGTGCGAGGACGGTGTCCTCACCACGCCATACCTCGCCCATGCCCCCGGCGCCGAGCCGGGCGTCCAAGCGGTAGCGCCCAGCCAGGGTCGTGCCTTGGGCCACCATTTGCGCCCCGTACCCCCTAAGTCACTCGACCCCCGAAGGTGTCCAACAAAGCAGGTTCGCGTCGCGGGTAGATAACGACAGCATCACGGAACCCTGTACGCGTACGGGATCCAGGCTCGGGGGTCGGAAGTCGAGCCTACCTGTGCATCACCCTAACCGCTGCCCGCCTCCGTCGCCCGGAAAGCATCGCGGAGTCCCCGCCCCCGATTAAGACGCTTCCCCGGCCCATTTAGTTGCCTGCATTCTTCATGGGCACCGGGAAATCACGACCCAATAGGCTGGCCCGCATGAGTCTTGCTCCAGGTCTGCACGCCGAGGTCCTCATCATGGTGGAGCGTGAGGACACGGCGATCCGGGTCGGCAGCGGCGACGTGCCGGTGCTGGGCACGCCGCGGCTGCTGTCGTTCGCCGAGGGGGCCACGGTCAAAGCCGTCCAGCAGCACCTGGAGCCCGGGCAGACCACGGTGGGGACCAGGGTTCTGCTCGAGCACCGGCTGCCCAGCCGGGTCGGGATGCACGTCGAGATCGGCGTGGAGCTCGCGGAGGTGGACGGCAGGCGGCTCGTCTTCTCCGTCAGGGCCGTCGACAAGACCGGCGCCCTGGTCGCCACGGGCACGATCGAGCGGGTCGTCGTCGACCGGGAGCGGTTCCTGTCCCGCCTCTGAACCCCCCTCGGGTCCTACTCGATGACGGCGATCAGGTCTCCCTCCTGGACGACGTCGCCCTCCTTCACCTGGAGCTTCGCGATGGTCCCGGCGTCCTCGGCGAGGACCGGGATCTCCATCTTCATCGACTCCAGGATCACGAGCGTGTCACCCTCCTCGACGACCTCGCCCTCGCTCACGACGATCTTCCAGACGTTCGCCACCATCTCGGCGTGCACCTCGGCCACCCGGGAACTCCCCTCAACGTGAATTCAGCAGATCAGGCTTTTCTCATCCGGGAGACCAGCCCGGTGTCGTAGTCCCCGCTCACGAACTCGGGATGGTCCAGCAACTCGGCGCAGAACGGCAGGTTGTGCTTCGGGCCCTCGATCCTGAACCCGGCGACCGCCTCCCGGCCCCGCTCCAGTGCCTCCTCGCGGGTGGCGCCGACGACACAGAGCTTGGCCATCAGCGGGTCGTAGAACGGCGTGACGGTGTTGCCCGCCGTGTAACCCGAATCGATGCGCACCCCCTCGCCGACCGGCTCCTCCCACACCCCGATCTTGCCAGGCCCGGGGAGGAACCTGCGGGGGTCCTCGGCGTAGACGCGGAACTCGATGGCGTGGCCGCTCACCCGCGGCTCGACGGAGTAGACCTCCCCGGCCGCGACGCGGATCTGGTGCTCGACGAGGTCGAGGCCGGTGACCAGTTCGGTGACGGGGTGCTCCACCTGGAGGCGGGTGTTCATCTCCAGGAAGACGAAATCCTGGGCGTCGGCGTCGACGAGGCACTCCACCGTGCCCGCGCCGCGGTAGGCCACGGCCTCTCCGGCCCGTACGGCCGCCGCCAGCATCCGCTCGCGCAGCTCCGGGGTCACGCCCGGGGACGGGCTCTCCTCCACGACCTTCTGGTGGCGCCGCTGCACCGAGCAGTCCCGTTCGCCCAGGGCGACCACGGTGCCGTCGGCGAGGCCCAGGATCTGCACCTCGACGTGCCTGGCCCGCTCGATGTAGCGCTCGAGCAGGATGGCCGGCTCGCCGCCGAAACGGGCGGCCGCCCGGCAGGCCTGCTCGAACGCCTTGGCCAGCGACGCGTCGTCGCGCGCCACGCCCATCCCGATGCCGCCGCCCCCGCCGGCCGCCTTCACCATCACCGGGTATCCGATCTCCCGGGCGGCCCGCTCCGCCTGCGCGAGGTCGGACACCGGCTCCCTGGTCCCGGCGGCGACCGGCACGCCCGCCGCCTCCATCAGGTTACGGGCGTTGATCTTGTCGCCCATCTGCTCGATGGCCTTGGGGTCCGGGCCGATCCAGACGAGGCCGGCGTCGGTCACCGCGCGGGCGAACGCCGCGTTCTCGGCGAGGAACCCGTATCCGGGGTGGACCGCCCGCGCCCCCGTCGTACGGGCGGCCTGGAGGACCTTGTCGATGTCCAGGTAGCTCTGGGCCGGGTTCGCGGGGCCGAGGAGCACGGCGTCGTCGGCCTCACGCGCGAACGGCAGGTCGGCGTCCGCCTCGGAGTGGACCGCGACCGCGCGCAGGCCCATGCCCCGCACCGTACGGATGATCCGCCGGGCTATTTCGCCACGGTTGGCGACGAGAACTGAGTCGAACACGCAGCCAACTCTAGGGTGACCCGCCGCTCCGTCCCTCCGACCCTTCCGACTGAACGTGGGGGCCGATTCTGTAGGGTCGCCACAACATCGGCGGCGTCGGCGCGGCGGTCAACGCGCTCCGATGCTACGTCTGCTACAAGCGCGCGACGAGCACGAGCCGGTCGACGACGCGCGCCATCGCCTCCACCACCCCGGGGTCGTAGGCCGAGCCGCCGTCGAGGCGCAGCCGTTCCAGCGCCGCCGCCGCCCGGTCCCTGTCGGTCGAGCCGCCCACGAGGTCGTCGTAGGCGTTGGCGGCCTTGATGATGCGGCTCGCCATCGGCGGGGCCTCGCCGAGCGTGTCGCACTGCCGCCGGACGATCTCCGCGACGCCGTGGAGGACGCCGGTCTTCCTGATCACCTCGGCGCCCAGCTCGGCGATCCGCCGCGCCTGCGCCGGGTCGGCGAGCACGGTCGCGCCGCCGGGGATCGGGTCGCGTAGCGACAGCTGGCCGATGTCGTGCATGAGCGCGGCATACTCCAGCTCCAGCAGCTGCGGCTCCGCCATGCCGAGCTCCCGGCCGATCGCGACCGACAACTGGCTGACGCGGCGCGAGTGGCCCGGTTCGACGTACCCGCCGACCTCGGTGACCCGGCTCAGCGCGCGCACGGTCTGCAGGTAGGTCGCCCGGATGCCGGCGTACTTGCGGAAGGCCACCTGCGTGACGAGCAGCGGCGCGGCGAACGCGGGCAGCGCGGTCATGTCCATGCTGTGCGAGGCGAGCGCGAGCAGTATGCCCGACGCCCCGACGGCGGCGCCGAGCGGCGCCGCCATCCTGATCTCGTCCCGTACGGCGACGCCGAACGCGGTCTTGACCTGGTCGGCCCGGTGCATGGCCGCGATCACCACGTCGGCCGCGAGCATGACCGTGACGAGCACCGCCATCACGCCGAGCGCCGGCCACCAGTTGCCGCCCCGGTCGCCGGTGTTCCGCGCGAGCTCCCCCAGCGGGCCGGTGAGCGGCCGGTAGGCGAAGGCGAGCAGCGACCCGGCGAGCAGCCGCCGGGCCATGGCGTCGAGCCGCGGCGGCCGGCCGACCGCCAGATGCGGCAGCCCTCCCGCGATCATGCCGACCGACATCACCGCCACGACCTGCAGGGCCGAATGCTGCGCCGGCCGTCCGCCCACGTCGAGCAGGAGGGCGTACCCGAGCGAGGCGGCAGTGGAGATCGGGGCGACCTCGCGGTTACCGGGCATCGTGAGCCGGGCCAGCTCCCCGGCGGCGATGAGCGCGCCGAACCCGATGGCGACCCGCGGGTCGGTCAGCCCCTGGGCCGTGGTGTGGGCGATCCCCGCCACGGTCAGCATCCCGGCGGCGCAGATGAGCAGGAGCTGGCCCGAGTCGAGCCCCACCGGCCTGGCCGTCAGCCGACGCTCCCTCACCGCTCCGACACCACCTGGATGGGCGTGGTCGGGTCGTCGTGGTCCTTGACCGTGGTCTCGACGGCGGGGTCGTCGGGGGGGACCTGCACCGGCTGGGCGAGGTGCCAGCCGTGCCGGTCGAGCGCCCTGACGAACGCGCAGACCATGTCGGGGTCGAACTGCGTGCCCGCGTTCTTGCGGAGCTCCGCCACCGCGAAATCGATCGGCTTGGCCTTGCGGTAGGAGCGGTCGGAGGTCATGGAGTCGAACGCGTCGGCCACCGCGATGATCCTCGCGAACTCGGGGATCTCCGCCCCGGCCAGTCCCATCGGGTAGCCCTTCCCGTCATGTCGTTCGTGGTGGTGCATGATCCCGGCGAACGCCTCGTCGAGGAAGTCGATGCCTCGCACGATCTCCAGCCCGCGCATCGGATGGAGCTGGATCGCGGCGTACTCCTCCTCGGTCAGGCGGCCGTCCTTCTGCAGCACCTTCGTCGGCACGCCGAGCTTGCCGACGTCGTGGAGCATCCCGGCGTACCGGATCGCGCGCAGCCGCTCGGTCCCCATCCCGATCTCCTCGGCGATCATCGACGACGCCGCGGAGACCCGGGTGCAGTGGCCGCGCGTGTAGTAGTCCTTCGTCTCCACCGCCTGGCACAGCGCCGCGATGGTCGCGTCGTACGCGCGCTGCTCGGCGTGGTAGTGCCCGAGGGCCCACCGGGCCACGAACAGCGGCAGCAGCACCAGCACGGCCGAGATCGACTGCACCGTCGACCACAGGGCCGCGATCAGCAGGCCGAAGGTGGCGAAGCCGACGTAGGAGCTCAGGAACTGCACCATCGCGCGGAACGAGACCTGGTCCTTGTGCACCTCGGACGCCAGGCGCAGGATGACCGCCGTCAGCGCGAAGTTGACGGCCACGAAGACCCCCGTGGCCGCGGCGTACGGCACGAGGATGCCCGGGAAGTCGGCCGGCTCGGGCAGCCCGGCCCGGCCTCCCGCGCTCTCGTACGCCCACCCCGCGGCGTATCCGCACAGGGCGTACTGCGCGCCGTTGAACAGCCTCTTCACCATCGCCAGGCCGGGGCGCACGCTCACGACCGCGGCCAGCCCGACCAGGGCCGCGCCCTCCGGGCCGACGAGCACCACGGCGGCCAGCGCGGCGGAGAAGCTCACCGACACCGCGACGTGCGGCACGTTGAGCAGCGTCGGCACCGACTCGCAGAGCAGGAAGAGCAGCGCCAGGACGAGGAGCGCCGACCAGTCCTCCGGCGCGAGCCCGCGATCCGCGAGGAGACCGCGCGTGATCACGAGGCCGGCGGTTCCGACGAGTGCGACGAAGTAGACCCTGGCGGGCCACGGCAGTTCCCGCATTGCGCCACCTTGAATGCGGATCGGACCCGTGGGCCGGCCCTGCCGGACCGGCCCACGGGCAGTGACTACGTCCAGGAGATCCCCGGGGTGCCGGCCGCGAGACCGGCCAAAGCGACCACCGGAGTGAGCAGCGCCAGCGCCACTATCAGCCTGACGACGGTCTTCCCTAGCATTGCGCCGCCTCCACGTCGATGTCGGATTCAGGCTACAGAAGGGCCGACGGCCGGTCCGGGATGTCGCGACCATCGCAGCCAAACCGTAACCAAGCCATCACGCCGCGTGCAATTGCACTGGTTTGTCGCGGCCTTCCCGCGGACCCTTTCAAGGTGTGAGCCGGGCCATCAGCCGGCGGACGCCGTCGTCCACGTCGGCCTGCAGCATGCTGTTGTCGACGCCCGGCGCACAGCCGTAATCGACGTGCACACCCGCGGGCGGTCCCTCGGCGTAGCCGAAGACGAGCCGGTAGTCCCGGTGGTCCGCCTCCGGGCCTCCGCCCTGGCACGAGTGGTCGCTCGGCACGGTGCCGAGGTCGTCGAGCGCCGCCGCGAGCTCCCGGGCCGCCGCCGCGCCGTGCTCGCGCCTCGGCGGCCACTTCTCGCCCCCGTCCAGGCACACGAGCACCCAGTCCGGCTCTCCGGGGACCATGGCGTCCTCCTGCCCCCGCCGGTGGAGGCCGCCCCGGCAGGGGTCCTCCGGCCGCGGCAGCCGCCACGTCCCCTCCCGGTAGGCGGCGGTCAGGGCCTTCCCGACGTACGAGCGGGTCCGGGCCTCGCCGTTCGTCGTCGCGACGCAGGAGTTCACCTCCTCGGCGCTGCCCACCCACAGGGCCGAGCCGTCGGCGTACGCGAACCGGACCAGATAGTTCGTCATCGGCCCGCCCATGGCCGTGCACGCCCCCCAGGTCTCGCCGGTGGTCACCGGCAGGTACGCCAGGTCGCGGGCCATCGCCGCCGCCTGGTCCGTCAGCCTCCGCGACCCGCCCAGCCGCTCGCCGCCCGGATCCATGTTGACGCCGGGATAGGCGCAGATCAGCGCCCGGACCGGCGAGCCGGGCACCAGCGACTCGTCCGCGCCGTCCACGTCGGGGCCGGCCGGCACCCAGCCGCCGATGCCCTCGCCTTCCCACTGCCGCGGGCACGCGTCCGGTGTCGCGCTCGATCCGCCCGCGTGGCCGGCCAGTGCGAATCCCGCGTACCCGGCGAGGGCGATGACGGCGGCGACGATGACGGCGGGGGCCCAGTGCGAACGCTTCACATCGCTGAGACGTCCGCCCCGGGCACCGGGTTCACCGGTCAGACGAGCGCTTGGCGGGCCCATTCGACGGTGGCCTTGAGACCGGTGGGCAGGTCGTGCCGGGGACGCCAGCCGAGGGCCTCGTACGCGGGAGCGGGGTCGACGGCCATCGCGGGGAGGTCGCCCAGCCGGGCCGGCTCGAAGCGGGGCTCGTCCGGGGCTCCGGCCGCCGCGGCGACCAGCGTGTGCAGCTCACGGTCGGTGGTCTGCACGCCCGTGCCGAGATTGAAGCGGCGGCCGTCGCCGTGCGGCCCGCAGGCGCGGGCGAAGCCGTCCACCACGTCCTCCACGAAGACGTAGTCGCGTGTCTGGGACCCGTCGCCGTAGACGACCGTGGGCCTGCCCGCCAGCAGGGCGTCGGTGAAGATGGCGACCACCCCGGCCTCGCCCTCCGGCGACTGGCGCGGCCCGTAGACGTTCGACAGCACGAGCGTGGTGTATTCGAGCCCGTACAACGCCCGGTAGGTGGCGAGGTACAGCTCGCCGCCGAGCTTGGAGGCGGCGTACGGCGAGCGGGGATCGACCGGGGCGTCTCCCGGGACCGGGATCACGGCCGGCCTGCCGTAGACGGCGACGGAGGACGCGTAGACGACCTTGCGTGCCCCGGCGCGACGGGCGGCCTCCAGCACGTTGACCGTGCCCTCGACGTTGATCCTGGTGTCGGTCAGCGGGTCGGCGACACTCCTGCGCACGCTGATCTGCGCGGCGAGGTGACAGACGACCTCCGGCCGCCAGCGTTCGGCGACCTCCGCGAGCGCGGGGTCGCGCACGTCCATGACGTGCAGGGATGCGTCGGGGTTGCGCACGTGCCCGGATGACAGGTCGTCCACCACCGCGACCTCGTGGCCGTCCGACAACAGCCGATCGACGAGAGTGGATCCGATGAACCCCGCCCCGCCCGTGACCAGTGCCCGCATGTCCCCGCCCTTCCCGGCCTGTACGGAAGATCCTAACGAGCATTGCCCCGGCGCGGCCCGGTCACGCCTCCCGTTGGGTGCGGGCTATTCCACCATCTCGGCGCGGACCTGCTCGATCCTGCTGAGCACCTTGGAGCGCAAATCCCGCGGGACGGGGTCGCACCCGCAGTGCTTGGCCACGAGCCGCTTGACGGCCTCCTCCAGGCCGTACTCCTCCAGGCAGGGGCCGCACTCGTCGAGGTGCTTCCTGATCTCGGCGATGCGGTCGTTGTCCAGCTCGCCGTCCAGGTAGGTGTACACCCGGTCGAGCACCTGGCTACACGGGGTGTCGTGGTGTTTCCCGCAGCTCATCGCTCCTCCTCGCCAAGCGTCCCGCCGAGACCCGCGCCGCGGGAGTCCGGCCGCACGAGACCGCGCTCGCGCGCGTAGTCCTCGAGCTGGTTGCGCAGCTGCCGGCGGCCCCGGTGGAGGCGCGACATCACGGTCCCGATGGGCGTGCCCATGATCTCGGCGATCTCCTTGTACGGGAAGCCCTCAACGTCCGCCAGATAGACGGCGATGCGGAACTCCTCGGGGAGCGCGGCCAGAGCGTCCTTCACGTCGCTGTCGGGAAGGTGTTCGAGCGCCTCGATCTCGGCCGACTTCAGCCCGCTCGACGTGTGCGACTCCGCCCGCGCGAGCTGCCAGTCCTCGATCTCCTCGGTGCCCGCCTGCTTGGGCTCCCGCTGCTTCTTCCGGTAGCTGTTGATGAAGGTGTTGGTGAGGATGCGGTAGAGCCAGGCCTTGAGGTTCGTCCCCTCCTGGAACTGGTGGAAGGAGGCGAACGCCTTGGCGAAGGTCTCCTGGAGGAGATCCTCCGCATCCGCTGCGTTTCGGGTCATCCGGAGCGCGGCCGAGTACAGCTGGTCGAGAAACGGCATCACGTCGCGCTCGAACCGCTCGCTGCGCTGCTCCAGAGTCTCCTCGGCTGTCTTGGAGACCGGACCCACCCCCTTAAGGACACCGTACCCAGCCGAGGATACCGGCCCGGCGAGGTCCAGTCCGTCGAGGCCTTCTGGCAGCACCAACGTCTTCATGCCCAACTGCAACAGGGCGGGCGTAGAGTCTGTTCCCGGTGCAGATTGAGGTGACGAACGACCCGGTGCGGGGAAAAAAGTAAGCACCGGCTTGGTAGCCCGGAAACCGAGTTTCGCTGTCTCACCCCCATGCGTGGGGCAGCCAGAGTCCAGGAGCCGCTCGTGCTGCCTATACCGGCCAACGAACTCAACGGCTCGGGCACACTCGGGCCGTACTGGACCTTCTATCACGCGGTCGTCGCCGAGCAGCTGCGCCAGTGGCTGCCCGACCGGCCCTCCCTCCTGCTGGACCTGTCCGGCGGACGGGGGCGGTGGCCGGTCCAGGCGGCGCGCGCCGGTCACCGGGTGATCGAGGTCTTGGACTTCCGCAGGCCCGCCGAACCGTGGTTGCGCGACGCCTCCGACCGCATACAGAAGGTGCGCGCCGACAATCTCGCCTTCCTGCCCGAGGGCTGCGTGGACGGCGTCGTCGCCGAGGAGCGCGTGCTGTCGGTCGAGATCATGGCGGAGTCCGTCATCGAGGACGTGGCCCGGGTGCTGCGGCCCGGCGGGCGCGCGCTGCTGTGCGTCGACTCGCTGGTCCTCGGGATGGCGATCCTGGCCGAGCAGAACTACTGGGCGCACCTGTGCCAGACGGGTGAGGTCATGCTCATCCCCTGGCCCGACGGCAGCATCACCCGCTGCTTCACCAGTCAGCAGATACGCGAGCTGATCACCGGCGCCGGCCTGGAGGTGGAGTGGGTGCGCCCGCGCACGGTGCTCTCCCCCTCCACCGTCGACCACGTGCTGAGCACGGAGAGCAAGTCGCTGTCCTGGCTGGTCCGCACCGAACTCGAGACCGAGGCCGACGACGACGACACGGTCGGCATCCACCTGGTGGCCAGCGCGCGCAAGCCCTTGTGAACGCTCTCCCCGGTGTCCGGGAACGGCGGAATCAGCGGCGGCGCTCGGTCCTCGACTGGCACTGCACGCAGCGGGCCGCCTCGGGGCGCGCCTCCAGCCTGCCCTCGGGAACGAGGGCGCCGCAGTCGACGCAGCGGCCGTAACCGCCGTCGTCCAGCCGCCGCAGCGCGGCCAGCACGGCCGTACGCTGCCGGGACGCGGCGTCGAGCATGGCCCGGGTCCGGTCGGCGTCGGTGAGGTCGGCTCCCGCGTCGGCGAGGGACCTGTCGTGCCCGGCGACCGGATCCCCACGCAGCACGCTGATCGACCGGTCGAGTTCGGCGAGCATGCCTTCCAGGCGCATACGCACGGTCGCGACGTCCACGGATCCGCACCTCCGGGAGTGGGGGAGTCACCCGACCAGAAGCCCCCGGTCTCCTGGTCGGTCAGCGGCCGATCACCTCACGTGCGGCCGCTTTCCCGAACGGATGCCCACTTCGCGCGCCGCTTACACCCCTTGGAGACCCCCGTGCGGGCTCATTGCGCGGAGGGCAGCCCGACGAGGTGCGTCGCGCCGAGGAAGAAGGCCGCCCTGACGCGGTCGTCGCCCATCAGATCGCGGACCGCCGCCGCCGACGTTCCCGCCTCGCCGTAGCCGACCTTCAGGAACGAGGGGTCGGGTGCCTTGGTCGCGCCGACGCCCTTCAGCAGGACCTCGGTGGCGGCGGTCGACTGGGACACCAGGCCCCACAGCCGCGTGTAGACGTCGAGGGCCAGCAGATCGACGAAGCCCTCGGAGACGATCTGCCCATGCCGGATCCTGCCCGCCGTGGCGGTGAAGTCGGGATGCGCGAGCCGGTGCATCAGCTCATGGGCGAGGGTCCTGATCACCCGCCAGCGCCAGTCGGCCTTGGTGCCCCAGGTGGCGCTGGGGAAGATCGGCTGCACCGAGATCCTGCCCTCGCCCCCGCTGTGCGCCGCGGTCAGCTTGACCATGGCGTGGACCCTTCTGCTCAGGGACTCGTCGGAATCCAGACGCTCGCCCAGCATCCGGCGCAGCGTCTCCCGGTCGCCGTCACGGGTGCCGTCGTAGTTCGCCTTGGCGAGCAGCGCGCCCCGTTCCTTGTCCCAGCCGACCGCCTGGGCTCTGTTCGTCATCCAGTTCAGCCGTTGGACGGGCCCCGCGGGCAGTTCCCACGTGCTCTGCAGGCGTTCCGAGTAGCGGAAGCCGTCGAAGTACGGCCCGTCCTCCCGGGCGTCCGCGTACGGCCCGAGAACGCGGGCCACGTACTTCTGGAGATAGTCGGCGATACGCCCGAGATGGTCGAGCGACTCCGGCTCGGTGGGCGCGCTCCTGGGCCGCACCCAGTGGAGGAGCTGCTCGTCCACCACCTTCGCCAGCACGTCGACCAACTCCTTGAGCACGTCCGTGCGCAACGGCCCGACCTGCTGCCTGCCGTCGACGTCCCGGTCCTGGCCCGGGGGGTTGTAGATCGAGCTCAGCTTCGCGGTCCTCCCCCGGTCCGGCGGGGCGAGGGTGCTGACGAGCATCGCCGAGACCCATCCGCTGGCCCGGAGCACCTCGCGTTCGAACGCGTCGTCCTGGGCGCCGGGCATCGCCGTGCGCCGGGTAGCCCGGTTGATCAGACGGGCCACCGCCGCCGTGTGGTCGAAGCCGGCGGGGAGGGCGTCCTTGTTCTTGCCGTACAGGTAGAGGGCGTGGGCCAGCCACTGCTTGTCCTCGCCCTCGTACTGCGCGATCTGCGACCAGACGTCGAATTCGAGCCCGGTGAACAGCGTGTAGACGCGGTTGAAGTACTCCGGGTACTTGTCCGCGGGGAGGGCGCGCAGCGCCTTGTAGTCGGCCGTCGCGTTGACCGTTCCGAAGGTCACCGTCCTCGGCTCGACCGGTGTCCGCGTGAGGTCGTTCGTCAGGGACATGTAACGCTCCTTGTTACTAGGAGTGGCGAGTTACGTACATGTCGTGCAAAGCGCCACCGGAGCGTACGTCCGGTCATGTCCCCGATCAACACGTTGTCCGCGATCGGACGAACGCGTGGTTTTCTCGGATTCGCGGCCGGTCAGAGGAGCCGCGGGACGTCGTCTCCTTCGAGGGGCTCGATGAGCTCGGGGCCGTTGTGGCGGACGCTGTTCACGGCGTCCGACACCGCGTACGCCTCCAGCCGGTCCGGCCCGGCCGGGACGAGCAGGCCGGTGGCATCGGTCACCCGCGGGTCGAGCCACTCCTCCCAGCGCTCGCGCTCGACCATCATCGGCATCCGGTCGTGGATGCGGCCCAGCTTGTCCGTGGCCGTGGTGGTGATCACCGTGCAGGTGCACAGCCACTTCAGCGGGTCGTCGTCCGCGCGGGTGGGGTCCTTCCAGAACTCGTACAGGCCGGCCATGGCGAGCACGCCGCCGTCGGCGGGGTGGATGAAGAACGGCTGCTTCTTCTTGCCTTCGAGCGGCATCCACTCGTAGTAGCCGTCCGCCGGGACCAGGCAGCGCCGGGACTTCAGCGCCCTGCGGTAAGACGGCTTCTCCGCCACCGTCTCCACCCTGGCATTGATCATCCGCGAGCCCACCGACGGGTCCTTCGCCCAGCTCGGCACGAGACCCCACCGGACCACCCGGAGCTGCCTGACGGGCTCGTCGCCCCGGCTCTCGCCGCCGTCGTCCTTGGGCACGCGGCACATGACCGCGTAGACGTTCTTCGTGGGCGCGACGTTGTAGTCGGGCCGCAGCTCCTGGTCGGGCACACCGTCCAGCTCGACCTGGAACTCCTCCAGCAACTCCTGCTTCTTGCGCGCCGACGCGTACCTCCCGCACATGCCACCAAGACTGCCACTCCCGGGCGGCGGACGCGTTCTCCGAGACGGTCCGGCCGGGCACGCGCACACTAAGCTTGCGGACATGGCCTCTCCGCAGTCCGCGTCCGGCGGCGCCGAGCCGCACGCCGTCCACCAGCACGCCGCCGCACCGCTCTGGCCCGCCCCGGTGGCCGCCGAGCCGGTCCGTGCGACGGTCCGTTTGCCCGGCTCCAAGTCGGTGACCAACCGCGCGCTGCTGCTCGCCGCGCTGGCCGACGCCCCCGGCACCGTACGGCTCGCGCTGCGCAGCCGCGACGCCGACCTGATGGCGGCCGCACTGCGCTCGCTCGGCGCCGAGATGACGCCGTCCAACGAGAGCGCCGACAGTGTGGACTGGTCGGTGACCCCGCATCCCGTGCGCGGCGGGGCGTCGGTCGACGTCGGGCTCGCCGGGACCGTGATGCGGTTCGTGCCCCCGGTCGCCGCGCTGGCCGACGGCCCGGTCTTCTTCGACGGCGACGCGCACGCGCGCAAGCGGCCGATGGGCCCGATCCTGGGCGCGCTGCGGGCGCTCGGCGCGTCGGTGGACAACGACGCGCTGCCGTTCACGATCCGCGGTCCCATCCCGGGCGGCGAGGTCACCCTCGACGCCTCGGTCTCCTCACAGATGGTCTCCGGCCTGCTGCTGGCCGCCGCGCGCTTCGAGAAGGGCGTGACCGTACGGCACAGCGGCCCGCCCGTGCCCTCGATGCCGCACATCGAGATGACGGTGCAGATGCTGCGCCAGGCGGGGGTCGAGGTGGACGACTCCGAGCGCGACGTGTGGCGGGTGCAGCCCGGCCCGATCCTGGCCAGGGACGTCACGGTCGAGCCCGACCTGTCCAACGCCGCGCCCTTCCTGGCCGCGGCCCTGGTCACCGGGGGTTCGGTCGTCGTGCCGGACTGGCCGGAGGAGACCACGCAGGGCGGCGACGCGCTTCGCGGGCTGCTCGCCGAGATGGGCGCGCGGGTCGAGCGGGTGCCGGAGGGCCTGCGGGTGACCGGCGAGGGCACGGTGCGCGGCATCGACGCCGACCTGCACGACGTCAGCGAGCTCACCCCCACGATCGCCGCGCTGGCCGCGCTGGCCGGCGGACCGTCCCGCATCCGGGGCGTGGCGCACATCCGGGGGCACGAGACCGACCGGATCACCGCCCTCGCCACGGAGATCAACCGGCTGGGCGGCGACGCCCGGGAGACCGACGACGGCCTGGAGATCCACCCCCGGCCGCTGACCGGCGGCGTCTTCCACTCCTACGCCGACCACCGCATGGCCACGGCGGGCGCGGTCATCGGCCTGGTCGTGCCGGGCGTCGAGGTCGAGGACATCGCCACGACCGGCAAGACGCTGCCCGAGTTCCCCCGCATGTGGGCCGCGATGCTGGGCAGCGAGAATCACCCGGGATCGGGGCACTCCGAAGGGCGCGGGCGCTGAGAAAGCGGCAGTACGACGAGGACGACGTCAGGGTCAGGCCGGGCAAGGGCTCACGGCCCCGGACGCGGATCCGGCCTGCCCACAGCGAGGCGGTCGAGGGTTTCGTGGTGGCCGTCGACCGCGGGCGTTACACCTGCCTGGTGGGCGAGGGTGTCCCCCGCTCCGCCACGCCGAAGAAGCGGAGGGGCGACCGGACGCTCGTCGTGGCGATGAAGGCCCGCGAGCTCGGCCGCAAGGGCATCGTCGTGGGCGACCGCGTGGCGCTGGTGGGCGACGTCACCGGGCAGCCCGACACGCTGGCGCGCATCGTCCGCGTGGAGGAGCGCACCTCGATGCTGCGCCGCAGCGCCGACGACGTCGACGACATCGAGCGTCCCATCGTCGCCAACGCCGACCAGCTGGTCATCGTCACCGCGCTCGCCGACCCCCCGCCGCGCCCCCGGATGATCGACCGGATGCTCGTCGCGGCCTACGACGCCGACATCGAGCCGCTGCTGTGCCTCACCAAGGCCGACCTGGCGCCCGCCCGCGACCTCGTGGCGCTGTACGAACCCCTCGGCGTGCCGTACGTCGTCGTCCGCAAGGGCGGCCCGCTCGACGACCTGGGCGAGGCGCTCGCGGACCGGATCAGTGTGCTCGTCGGGCACTCGGGGGTCGGCAAGTCGACCCTGGTGAACGCGCTGGTGCCGCACGCCCGCCGGGCCGTGTCCCACGTGAACGCCGTCACCGGGCGCGGCCGGCACACCTCCACCTCCGCGGTCGCCCTCGAACTGCCGGAGGGCGGCTGGATCATCGACACCCCCGGCGTACGCAGCTTCGGGCTCGCGCACATCTCGGTGGAGACCGTACTCGCCGCCTTCCCCGACCTGGTGGACGCCACGACCGGGTGCCCCAAGGGCTGCACCCACCTCGGCGACGAGTGCGCCCTCGACCGCTACGTCGCGGAGGGGCACGCCGACCCCACCCGGCTGGAGTCCCTGCGGCGGCTGCTCGCCAGCCGCGAGGGCTCCGCCGACGAGGACTAGAGCAATCCGCCGAGGGCGAGCATCACGGCGAGCACTCCGAGCATGCTCCCCATGGCGATCCGCTGGGCCCGCAGCCACACCGGCCGGTGCGCCAGAAAACCCGCCACGCTTCCGGCGGCCAGCACGATCGAGAGATTCACGGTCGAGGCCACCGCGATCTGGCAGAGACCGAGAACGACGCCCTGGACCAACACGTGTCCCGCGCCGAGATCCACGAACTGCGGAATGACGGAGACATACAGAATGGCGATCTTCGGATTCAGCAGGTTCGTCATCAGTCCCATGGTGAACAGCCGGAGCGGTGAATCGTCCGGCACCTCCCGCACAGTGAACACCGACGCGCCGCCCGGCCTGATCGTCCTCCAGGCGAGCCACAGCAGGTAACCCGCCCCGGCCAGCCGGATCACGGCGAGAACCTCCGGTACGGCGGCGAACAGCACGGCCAGCCCGAGGTTCGCCGCCGTCAAATAGGCGAGGAATCCCGCGACGACTCCGCCCAACGAGATGACTCCTGCCCGGCGTCCCTGGCTGATGCTGCGGGAGACCAGATACATCATGTTCGGGCCCGGGGACAGCACCATTCCGAGCGCCACGGACACGACGCCCAGGACCGCGTGGGGTTCGACCATCGACATCGCTTTCTCTTCGCAGGTCATTCACACCGGTCCGGACGGCTTTCTCAGGCTAATCCTCCTCGCATTATCAGAGCAATAATTCATATTGTTCTCGGAGCAATGTCGTGCTTGAATGCGTCACCGAGGACGGGGGAGGCGGCGGCGGTGGAGAGCTACCGGGAGCTGGCGGACGAGGTGGCCGCGGACATCGCGGCCGGGCGGCTCAGGCCGGGAGACCGGCTGCCTCCGCAGCGGGACTTCGCCCGCCGGCGCGGCATCGCCGGCTCCACCGCGGCGCGCGTCTACGCGGAGCTGACCCGCCGGGGCCTGACGGTCGGCGAGGTCGGCCGCGGCACTTTCGTACGCGCCTCCGCCCGGCGTCCGGGGACCGCCCTGGCCGAACCGAGCGGCAGCGGGGTGGACCTCGAACTCAACTATCCCGTCATCCCCGAGCAGGCCCGGCTGCTCGGGGACGGCATCAGGCGGCTGCTGCGCCCGGACGTGCTGGATGCCTCCATGCGGCCGGTGGGCGCGGCGGGCACCCCCGTCGCCCGCGAGGTCGTCGCGGACCTGCTCGCCCGTCCGGGCTGGCGCCCGGACCCTGCGCGGGTGCTCTTCGCGGGCAACGGACGCCAGGCCATCGCGGCCGTCGTCGCCGCGCTGGTCCCGCCGGGCACGCGGCTGGGCGTCGAGGAGCTCACCTATCCCGTCGTGAAGACGATCGCCGCCCGGCTCGGGGTCATCCTCGTCCCCCTGCCGGTCGACGACGCGGGCCTGGTCCCCGAGGCCGTGGAGAGCGCCGCGCGCGGGGCTCCGCTCAGGGCCGTCTATCTCCAGCCGACGCTGCACAACCCGTTGTCGGTCAGCATGCCGCTCGAGCGCCGCGCCGCGCTCGCGGCCGTGCTCGCACGGCTGGACGTGCCCGCGATCGAGGACGGCATCTGGTCGTTCCTCCGGGACGACCTGCCCCCGCTCGCCGCCGTGGCGCCCGAGCGCACGATCCTCGTCGACAGCCTGTCCAAGCGGCTCGCGCCCGGGCTGACCGTCGGGTTCGCGGTCGTACCCGAGGCCGCGGCCTCCGGCGTGACCGCGGCGCTGCACTCGATGGGCGCGGCGCCGCCGCGGTTCGCGCTGGAGGCGGCGGTACGGCTGGCCGGTGACGGCGTGGTGGGAGCGCTGAGCCGGGGCAAGCGGCGGGACGCCGAGGCCCGCCAGGAGATCGCGGCGCGTCAGCTGGGCGAGTTCGCCGTCCGCGCCGACCCGCGGTCCTACTACTGCTGGTGGGAGCTCCCGCCGCCGTGGCGGGCCGACACGTTCGTGGCCGCCGCGGCGCGGCACGGCATCGCCGTCACTCCGGCGGCCGCCTTCGCCGTCGGCGACCACCGCACGCCGAACGCCGTCCGCCTCGGCCTCGCCTCACCGCCCGCTCACACGCTGGAAAGCGCCCTCGCCACCCTCGCCGGGCTCGCGCGCTCCTCCCCGGACGACGTCCTCGCCGAGTGACGCGTCAGCTCCGGCGGTTGGGGCGCAGGGTCCAGGAGACGGTCATCTCCGAGACGACGACGTCGCCGGCGTCGCGGATTTCGACGCCGACCTCGAACTCGGGCCGTTCCCCCGCGTCCAGCCGGGCGACGACCGCCTCCCGCTCGGCCCGCAGGGTGGCGGCCGCCGTGACCTCGCCCTTGGCGAGCTTGAGGTAGCGGATCGACGCCTCGGTGGCCAGCGGCACCGCCCTGGACAGCTGGTCGCCGAGGGCCGACAGCATGGCCGCGCCCGAGGCGGTCTCGGCCAGCGTGAACAGGGCGCCGGCGTGCGGGCCGCCCACGTGGTTGTGCAGGTCCGCACGGTCGGCCAGGCGGGCGACCGCCGTACCGGTGCCGATCGCGTCGAAGGTGATGCCGAGCAGCCGCGCGAACGGGACGCTGCCGAGCATGAAGGCGCCGATGTCCATGGCCGGGATGTTACCGACAGGTACGGTTCGGGGCGATCCTTCCTCTGCTACGACCAGGTGACGGCACGATACGTTGGGCCTGTGACGGAGTACCGCGACGACCTGCACCTCGCGCATCTGCTGGCGGACGCCGCCGACGACCTCACGATGCGCCGTTTCAAGGCCGTGGACCTCAAGGTCGACACCAAGCCCGACCTCACCCCGGTCAGCGACGCCGACCGGGCGGTGGAGGAGGCGATGCGCGGCACACTGCGCCGTGCCCGCCCCCGCGACGCCGTCGTCGGCGAGGAGTTCGGCATGACCGGGTACGGCATGCGCTCCTGGATCGTCGACCCGATCGACGGCACGAAGAACTACGTGCGCGGGGTCCCCGTGTGGGCCACGCTGATCGCGCTGATGGAGCACGGCAAGGTCGTCGTGGGCGTGGTCTCGGCCCCGGCGCTCGGCCGCCGCTGGTGGGCCGCCAAGGAGAGCGGCGCGTGGACCGGGCGCAGCATGAGCAAGGCGACGCGCTGTGAGGTGTCCTCGGTCGGCCGCCTCGACGACGCCTCCTTCTCCTTCTCCGACCTGGAGGAATGGGAGAAGGCCGGGCGGCTCGACCCGTTCCTCGATCTCACCAGGCAGTGCTGGCGCACCCGCGGCTACGGCGACTTCTGGTCGCACATGATGGTCGCCGAGGGCGCGGTGGACATCTCCGCCGAGCCCGAACTGTCCCCGTGGGACATGGCCGCCCTCACGATCATCGTCGAGGAGGCCGGCGGCTCCTGCACCTCCCTCGACGGCACCCCGCCGCTCGATGGCGGCAACCTCGTCTGCACCAACGGCCGGCTCCACGACGAGGTTCTCAAGCGCCTGTCCGCTCGCTGACATTTCCTTCATTTCCGGATAAATCGTCGAATTTCCATTAGCGGCGTGATCGATCGGGCGGCATTCGTGCCGGGTCCGTGACATTCCGCTGGCAACCGGCTCGTCGCCGTACGCGTCCAAAAACGGGACGCGGAAGCGGACTCTCGGAAAACCACTGCGACGAGCCGGAATTCGACATGAGCGCACCAGCGAAGCCGCGAAGGACAGCCGACGACGAGGGAAAGGAAGAGCGGAAGAACGCCCGCAGAATCGCCGTGATCACCGGCATCTGGGCATGCGTGGGCACGCTCATCACCGCCGCGTCGGCGGTGACGGTCGCCGTGATCAACGCCCCCGAGGCCGTGCGGAACGTGGTCGGGGAGAACATCGCCGTGACGCATACGGCGACCGCGACGGCGACGGTCACCGCCACCGTGACCGCCACGGCGACCGCCGGGGCCGGGGCCACCCCCACCCCGGCCGACTCTGGGACGACCACCCATCTGACCAGGGGGGACGCCGTCGGCGTCGCGGGCTGCAGAACGCCCGACGGCTACGGCAACGACTGGGGCGACCACTCGGTCGCCGTCGCGGGCTCGGACGAGCAACTCACCGCCGTCACCTGCCGGGTGAACGCGGTCGGCGCCGTGACGGGCCATCTCGACTACGTGGTTCCTCAAAACGCGACCACGTTCACGGCGCGCGTCGGAATTGACCGCGTTTCCCCCAATACGTCGGCGCAGGTGCGTTTCTCCGTTCTCGACCTTGGCGACCACGTCCTCGCGCAACAGGTGGCGACGTACACGAATGCGCCGGAAATCACCGTCCCGGTATCCGGAATCCAGCGGATCCGCCTGCGAATGACCGTCTTAAAGAGCAGCGAGGTCACCTCGGCGAACTATTTCCGGGTCGCGTGGATGAACGCCTCCTATCGCTGAAAGTCACAGGGCGAGGACGTCGCCCGCGGCGGTGAGAAGGCTGCCGCGGTACGCCTCGCCGAACAGGCAGACGTGGACGGCCAGCGGGTGGAGCTGGTGCAGGGGCACGCGCTCACGCCAGCCGTCCGCGAGGGGCGCCACCTCGCGGTAGGCGGCGAGGATCGTGTTGAGGTGCGGCGCCCCGAACAGCGCCAGCATCGCGAGATCGGTCTCCCGGTGGCCGCCGTGGGCGGCGGGGTCGACGAGCACGACCCCGTCCGCGGTCCACAGCAGGTTCCCGCTCCACAGGTCGCCGTGGATCCGGCTCGGCGGCTCGGCCGGCCCGGCGACCTCCGTCACCCGGCCGCACGCCTCCTCGACCAGCTCCATGTCGGCGTCCGAGAGCGCCCCACGGTCGCGCGCGAGCCGTACGAACGGGAGCACCCGGCGGGAGACGTAGAACGACGGCCAGTCCGGCGCGGGCTCGTTGCCCATCGCGAGCTCGGCGATGTAGCCCGGCCAGGGAGCGCCGAAGTCCGCGGCCCCGGCGGCGTGCAGGGCGGCCAGCTCACGCCCGAACCGCTCGGCGGCCGCGGCCGTGGCGGGGGCGGTGTCGATCCACTCCAGCACCAGCGCGCCGCCCTCCGCGGCGATCACCTCGGGCACGGCGACCGCTCCCGGTTCCGCCAGCCAGCGCAGCCCCGCCGCCTCACTCTCCAGCACGGCCGATGCGGCCCCGGTCTTTTTGACGAAGACCCTGCGGCCGTCGTCGAGCACGCCCTCGTGCAGGGTCCAGGCGTGCCCGCCGCCGATGTCCCTAGTGATCCTCAAGGTACTTCGCCACCCCCTCGCAGGCGGCCTCGACCATGCGCAGCACCTCGACGAAGCCCTCCGGTCCCCCGTAATACGGATCGGGCACCTCGGCGCCCTCGGGAGCGGCCGGGTCGAACGACCGCAGCAGCCGCACGTCGGCGTCCGGGGGCGCGATCCGCCGTATCGCGCGCAGGTTGTCGCGGTCCATCACGAGGACGAGGTCACGCTCGGCGAACCACGCCCGGTCGAACTGGCGGGCCCGGTGGGACGAGCCGTCGTACCCGTGGTCGGCCAGCGTGGCCAGCGCCCGCTCGTCCATCGGCTCCCCCGCGTGCCAGCCCCCGGTGCCGGCGCTGTCCACCTCCACGTCGAGCCCGCGTTCGGCCAGCGTACGGCGCAGCACGACCTCGGCCATGGGCGATCGGCAGATGTTCCCCATGCAGACCAGACATACACGCTTCATGAACTCAATCCTCTCCCATAACACCCGTGACCTGCTCGTTATCTCTTCCGGAGTCGTACGAGAGCGACCGGGGGCGTTCATTACCCGTTCACCTTTACCAAGGTTTTAGGTCACCTTGGCTCCCTACCGTCCCTGCTGTTGAGAGACAAGGGGAGGAACAACCGTGAAGTATGCAGGCCGGCTCGCCGCCGCCACCATCGCCGGCGTGCTCTCGCTCGCCGCATGCGGGACCGATGACAACACGAGCACGGCGGGGGGCACCTCCAGCGCCGCCGCTCCCGCACAGGGCGACGACACCCTCCAGGGCACCATCAACGCCGCCGGCTCCTCGGCCCAGGCGAACGCCATCGCGGAGTGGAAGAAGAACTTCCAGTCGTCGAACCCCGGCGTCAGCATCAACTACAACCCGAGCGGCTCCGGCGCCGGCGTCCAGGCGTTCATCCAGGGCACCGTGGCGTTCGCCGGCTCCGACTCGGCCCTGAACGACGAGAAGGGCGAGCCCGCCCAGGCCGACGCCCGTTGCAAGACCGGCAAGGCGATCAACCTGCCGATGGTGACCGGCCCGGTGGCCGTCGTCTACAACCTGCCGGGCGTGGACGGCCTGCAGCTCTCGCCGAAGACCATCGGCGGCATCTTCAACAGCAAGATCACCAAGTGGGACGACCCGGCCATCAAGGCGGACAACCCCGACGCGAAGCTGCCCTCGACCGCCATCCAGGCGTTCCACCGCTCGGACGAGTCGGGCACCAGCGACAACTTCACCAAGTTCCTCAAGGCCACCGCCGACTGGCCGTACGAGCCCGCCAAGGCGTGGCCGGCCGAGGCCCAGGGCCAGGGCTCGAAGGGGTCGGACGGCATCGCGTCCAGCATCAAGAGCACCGAGGGCGCGATCAGCTACGTCGAGCTGTCCTTCGCCGAGAACTCGCAGCTGCAGAAGGCCAAGGTCGCCAACGGCTCCGGCGAGTTCGTCGAGCTCACCCCGGAGAGCGCGGGCAAGACCGTCGAGGCCGCCGAGATCGCGGGCACCGGCAACGACCTCAAGCTCAAGATCGACTACGCCACCAGCGCCGCGGGCGCCTACCCGATCGTGCTCGTCACGTACGAGATCACCTGCGAGAAGGGCCTGGCGGCCGAGGACGCGAAGCTGGTCAAGTCGTTCCTCACCTACACCGCCAGCGACGAGGGCCAGCAGGCGCTGACCAGCCTGGGCTACGCCCCGCTGCCGTCGAGCCTGCTGACCAAGGTCCGCACCGCGGTCGAGGCGATCGCCTAACAGATGGCGACGTCAACCAGAACCAGGGAGAGCGGGCCGGCCATGCGCCGGTCCGCCTTCCGGCGCAGCCGCGGCGACGGCCCGTTCCGCTTCGCCTCGACCGGGGCCGGTGTCGTCCTTCTGGCGATCATGGCCGCGATCGGGGTGTTCCTGGTCGTCAAGGCCGTCCCCGCCCTCCAGGCGAACACGTCCCACTTCCTCACCGAGCTGACCTGGCAGCCGAACGCCACCGAGCCGGTCTTCGGCATCGGGGCGCTCGCCTTCGGCACCGTGCTGAGCTCGCTGCTCGCGCTGGTCATCGCCACCCCGGTGGCGGTCGGCGTCGCGCTGTTCATCTCGCACTACGCGCCCCGGCGGCTCGCCTCCGTCCTGGGCTACGTGGTGGACCTCCTCGCGGCGGTCCCCAGCGTGGTGTACGGCCTGTGGGGCGTCGCCTTCCTCGTGCCGTTCATGCTCGGCCCGTCGAAGTTCCTCAACGACTACCTCGGCTGGATCCCGCTGTTCGGCGGCGACACCGTGGTCGGCAAGAGCATGCTCACCGCGTCGCTGGTGCTCGCGATCATGATCCTGCCGATCATCGCCGCGATCTCCCGCGAAGTCTTCCTGCAGGCCCCCAAGATGCAGGAAGAGGCCGCGCTGGCGCTCGGCGCGACGCGCTGGGAGATGATCAGGATGTCGGTCCTGCCGTTCGGCCGGCCCGGCGTCATCAGCGCCGCCATGCTCGGCCTCGGCCGCGCGATGGGCGAGACCATCGCGGTCGCGCTCATCTTCCCGGCGACGTTCAAGATCACGTTCCAGGTCCTCGGCCCGTACGGCAACAGCATCGCCGCCAACATCGCCAACGGCTTCGGCGAGGCGACCGAGGTGGGCCGCGGCGCGCTGATCGCCTCGGGTCTCGTCCTGTTCATCATCACCCTGCTCGTGAACATGGCCGCCCGCTTCGTCATCGCCCGCCGCAAGGAGTACGCGAGGGCCGCAGCGTGACCGTACAGACCGGAATCCCGATGAGAACCGGAATCCAGCCCATCTCCGCCGGCCGGCGAATCAAGGACCGGCTCGTCCAGGTGCTCGTCTACCTGGCGTTCGCGCTCGCGGTCATCCCGCTGCTGTCGGTGCTGTGGCTCGTCGTCAAGAACGGCATCGGCCGCCTCGACATGGAGTTCCTCACTCACTCCATGCGCAACATCGGAGCGCGCGACGCCGGCGGCGGCGCCTACCACGCCATCATCGGCACACTCGAACAGGTCCTGCTCGCGTCGCTCATCGCGGTCCCGATCGGCCTGCTCACCGCCGTCTACCTCGTCGAGTACGGCGAGGGCGGGCGGTTGTCCCGCACGATCAGCTTCTTCGTGGACGTCATGACCGGCGTCCCTTCCGTGGTTTCCGGGCTCTTCGTCCTGGCCTTCTGGATCCTCGTGCTCGGCATGCCGTTCTCCGGCTTCGCCGGCGCGCTCGCGCTGTCGATCCTGATGATGCCGGTCGTGGTCAGGTCCGCCGAGGAGATGCTCCGCCTGGTGCCCCGCGAGCTGCGCGAGGCGTCGTACGCGCTGGGCGTGCCCAAGTGGCGGACCATCGTCAAGGTCGTCCTGCCCACGGCGTTCACCGGCATCGTGACCGGCGTGATGCTCGCCGTCGCCCGCGTCGCCGGTGAGACCGCGCCGCTGCTGCTGACCGTCTTCATCACCGACTCCATCAACAACGACCCGTTCAACGGGCCGCAGATGGGGCTTCCGCTGTACGTCTTCGATCAGGCCGGTCGTCCCACGGACACCGCGATCGACCGGGCCTGGACCGGCGCGCTCACGCTGATCCTGATCGTCATGCTGCTCAACCTGGTCGCACGCCTCATCACCTGGTGGCGTTCGCCCGCGAGGAGGAGGTAAGGAATGGCCAAGCAGATCGAGGTCGCGGGCCTCGACGCCTACTACGGCTCGCACAAGGCGATCGAGGGCATCTCGATGACCATCGAGCCGCGGTCGGTGACGGCCTTCATCGGCCCGTCCGGCTGCGGGAAGTCGACGTTCCTGCGGACGCTCAACCGGATGCACGAGGTCATCCCCGGCGCCCGGGTCGTGGGCAAGGTGCGCCTGGAGGAGCAGGACCTGTACGGCGCCGACGTCGACCCCGTGTCGGTCCGGCGGACCATCGGCATGGTGTTCCAGCGGCCGAACCCCTTCCCCACGATGTCCATCTTCGACAACGTGGCGGCGGGCCTGCGGCTCAACGGCCGGCACTCACGGTCGGAGCTGGAGGGCGTCGTCGAGGAGTCGCTCAAGGGCGCCAACCTCTGGAACGAGGTCAAGGACCGGCTGAACAAGCCCGGCGCTGGCCTGTCCGGCGGTCAGCAGCAGCGCCTGTGCATCGCCCGCGCGATCGCCGTACGCCCGCAGGTGCTGCTCATGGACGAGCCGTGCTCGGCCCTGGACCCGATCTCGACGCTGGCGATCGAGGACCTGATCTCGCAGCTCAAGCAGGACTACACGATCGTGATCGTGACCCACAACATGCAGCAGGCCGCCCGGGTCAGCGACAGGACCGCGTTCTTCAACCTGGCCGCGCAGGGGCAGCCCGGCAAGCTCGTCGAGATGGACGAGACCTCGAAGATCTTCACCAATCCGGCCGAGAAGGCGACCGAGGACTACATCACGGGCCGCTTCGGGTGACGACCGCTCCCGGCTGACAGCATTGGAGGGACCCGGGTGACGGCACCCGCAGTGGAGGGGGACACTCGGACGGCGCCCATGCTTCTGGTGGCCGATCCGGACGCGGGTCTGGTGCGGCAGCTCTCGGCCGCCATGCAGGCCGAGGGCGTCGACGTGACCGGCGTACCGGACGGCGCCCAGGCGCTGCTGCAGGCCGGGGCGCTCCGGCCCGACGCCGTGCTGATCTGCGCCTCCCTCCCCATCGTCGGACCCGTCGACTTCGTCCGCGCCGTACGGCTCGCGCGGTCCGTGCCCGTCCTGCTCGGCATCGACTTCGGCGGCGACGCCGGGCAGGCGCTGCAGGCCCTGGAGGCGGGCGCGACGGCCTGCGTCGCCAGGCCGTACCGCGTGCCCGAGCTGCTTCCCCTCGTCCAGGCGGCCTTCCGCCGGCAGGACGGCCACCGGGTCGTGCTCACGATCGGCGACGTGGAGCTCGACGTCACGGCGTACCAGGTGAAGGTCGGCGGACGCGTGGTGCACCTGCCGCTGCGCGAATTCGAGCTGCTGCACTACCTGATGCGCAACGCCGACAGAACGGTCACCCGCGAGCAGATCATGCGCCACGTCTGGCACTCCACGGACGGGATGTCGACCAACACCATCGCCGTACACGTCAAACGTCTGCGCGCCCGCCTCGGCGACGTGGAGGACACGATGATCCAGACCGTCCGCGGCGTGGGGTACCGTCTCGTCACCGGATGAGCGCCGTCTCACGCGCGCGGCGCGCGTCGCGGGAGGGCGCGCGTCATGAGAAGGTGCGCTCCAGGTGCGCGAGACCGGCGTCCGCGTACGACCTGACATCCGCCGAGCACAGGCCGTACGCGACGTCCTCCAGCAGGGCGCATCGGGCGTAGAAGAGGACACGTGCGCGGCCGGCGTCGTCGAGACGTCCGTGATAGTGCGCCAGTGTCCGCTCGAACACCTCCGGGCCGAGATCCCGGAAGACGAGCGCGAAATCGTACGCGGGATCGGCGATGGCCGCGTCGGTCCAGTCGATGACTCCCGTCACGGTGCTCGTCTCGGCGTCCGCCAGCACATGCTCGGCGCCCAGGTCGTTGTGACAGAACGCCGGCACCCCGGGCTCCGCCGGGAGCTTGCCGCCGAAAAAATCCTCGACCATTCGCCGGGCGGCCGGCGACACATGAGCCTCGACCTCCCGATAGTGGCCCTCGGCCTCTTCGAGCAGCTCGCTCAGCGGATAGATGTCCCGCGGCACGAGCGCCTCCATCCGCTCCACCGGGGCCGCATGGAGCCGGCTGAGGAAATCGCCCAAAGGAGCCGCCAGGCGCATCGGCTCCCTGACCGGGTGCAGGTTCAGCGGACGGCCCGGCAGCTTCCCGTACGCCAGCACGCCCGCCTCCTCGTCCAGGAAGACCGGCTGGGGCACGGGCACCGGTGACAACTCTCCCACGGCAGCCAGCAACGCCGCCTCCCGCCGCACCGCTTCCCCACGGCCGGCCGCCTCGTCACTCTTGCTCTGCCGTACGACCAACTCACCGTTGACCTCGTACGCCGCATTGTCCTGTCCCTCGCCCAACCGCTTGACAGCGTCGATCTTGTAGCCGGGCAGATGGCGGGCCAACAACCGGATGATTTCCTCGGTCACTTTCGTAACCCTAACCATGTGGCCTGGGGGGCGCGGGGTGGCCGAATACGGACTGAGCCGTCGGAACGCTTGTTGGGGTGGGGAACTCGGGGGTGTGGGTGGGGGTTGGTCACTGCGCCGGCCGGAAGGTCCGGTCCTCGCGAAGCCCGCTCCGCTGGGCCTTCGCTGCGGTCCTCCCTCCCGGCCGCTCCGCTCCCCTCACGCTGGCGCCCAGCATCCCGGGCCTCGGGCCCCTCGGCCGGGCCTACCACGCCGCCCCTACCGCCCCTACCGGCCCTAGTGGCCCTAGTGGCTTTACTGGCCCTGGACGTCGCCGGACGTCGTCTGCCCCCGGAAATGCGAAAGCCCCGGCCGTCATCGGCCGGGGCTGAAAACCCACACCCACACCACACTCACGCCCAGACCCACGCCCCACACCCACTGCCGGGGAACCCCGCGAAGGGGAACAGAGGAACAGGGAGGAGGGGGGTGCGGATATGCGGAAGGGCCACCCCATCGGGG
>NZ_JBDJAW010000038.1 GCF_039649665.1 Microbispora sp. ZYX-F-249
ATCTTCTCCTCCAGCAACGCCATGAACGCATCGGCCTGACGCACCCGCAGCGGACGGTCATCACCCTCCGCCCGCGGTCTGGCGTAGGCGTCCAGCAGCGCCTGCAACCGGGCGGCGTGCTCACGCGGGAGATAGAACTCCCCTTCCAGCCCGCCGCCCTTGCCCGGGCGGACCCGCAGGAACCGCCGCGCGTAATCGGCCCGCTCATCGCGGTCCTCGCCGTCGGGGTCGAGTATCGCCCGCAGATAGCGGCCGGCCTTGGCCACCTCCGCCGCGCCCGCCCTGGCCGCCAGCTCCAAAAGGATCGGCTCGGCCAGCGCGACCTGCTCATCCGACAGCCCGGAGATCGCCGTGCAGATGGCTTCGGCCACTCCGGCCGCCAGCTCGCCGGCGGCGAACTTCTCCCGCACGAGGGGCAGGCGGGCCAGCTCCACCGCCAACGTCAGCAGCCGGCCCGCACCGGCGACGGTCATCCCGCCCGTGGTGCGCAGCCAGCTACGGGTGGAGGCATGCCCGTGCCGCTTGGCCTGCCCCGCCCGATGCACCCGACCCACCCGGTCGGCAAGAGCACACGTGATCCGATCCCGGGCGAACAACAACTCCTCGGCCTCGGCCAGGCAAATGTCCGCATCGTCGGGAACCGGCGCCAACGCCAACGCCTGCGCCGACTCACGCAACGACCCCACCAGCACCCACGACGGACGAGGCCGGTCGCGACCGGGACGCTCTGTTGCATCGTCGGCGGCGCCGGGGCCGCTTTCAGCCGCATTGCCGGTTGCGTCACTGGCCGCACCGGCACCCACAGAGTGATCAGACGGAACTCCAGAGTCTGCGGTTCCTGCGCAACTGGCGCGATTACCCCTGCCCTCCCCCGATACGGACTGCCCGAAAAGCCGATCGTGGGCGAGGGAGCCTTCGGATGACCATAGGGGCGAGTTGGCGATGAGCTCGTCCCACCAGTCGCCGGATGGCGCATTCGAATGCCGAGGATGTGCGGGAGCGACTTCGATGGGCTCCATCACACCCCCCTCTCAATCGAATGCCTGTACGAATTCTTTCACCGGCTATTACTTACAGCAAGTTCACCGCACGATTACTTGGAGTCACAGGATCGAGGCCGGACAAGCATCAGACATGACCGGCCACGAGGGCGAGCCGGACTACTAGCGCCTGGCGAGCGAGATCCGCCGCGACATCCGGGGCAGCGGTGCGCAGGTCGGACTCGGCGGCCAGCAGCCCGCTTTTCACCGCTATGTTCTCGGCGCCGACGACCACACGCGAGGACGCGAGCGTCCTCGCGCATCGAGTGCAGGGTTTCCACGTTCGGACAACCCCGAGGACGTGCACCGCCGGGTGAGCTGACCGCTTCCGCGCCCCCGGGGCGTCGTGCTATCGGCCGAAGATGCGCATCTGGAGCATGACGCTGAGCCGCGCGTCGGGGTCGGACAGGTCCAGCCCGCCGATCTCGGTCAACCGCTTGAGGCGGTAGCGGAACGTGTTGGCGTGCACGTGGACCCGCGCGGCGGCGGCGTTGACGTCGCCGAAGGCGTCCAGGTAGGCACGCAGCGTGGCGACCAGCTCGCTCCCGTGCTCGGCGTCGTACGCGAGCAGCCGCTCGTACGGCCCGTTGGGCGCCTGTTTCTCCGCGCGGACCAGATCGGAGAACTGGAGCAGCAACGCCTCGAAGTGCACGCTCGTGTACCCGGCCGCCTGGCCGGAGGCGCCCCTGGCGCGCAGCACCCGTAGCGCCCGGTCGGCGTCGGCCCGCGAGCGGGCCACCTCGGCGAGGTCGGCCGCCAGGCGGCCCACGCCGGTGTTGGCCGCGTGCCGGGGGCCGACCCTGGTCAGGAAGCTTTCCGCCACGCGTACGGCCCGCGCCTCCTCCTGCCCGCCGGCCTGCAGGGGCAGCACGGCATAGGCCACCGAGCCGACCAGCGCGGCGGCGGCCTTCGGGTGGATGGCCGCGACGTGCAGGGCGAGAGCGTCGCAGAACCGCTGCCGGTCGCTCTCCAACCGGGCGGCGTCGTCGTACGCCTCCTCGGTGAGCTGGGCCGCGAGCACGCACAGGCGCTCGCTCGCCACGCCCAGCCGGCCGGCCGCCTCCGCGGCGTCGCCGCCGCCGGCGAGCACGGTCGACAGGAGATCGGCGCGCAGCCGCCTGCTGGTGTCGGCCCCGGCGCGCTGCCGCAGAAGCTGCAGCGCGACGATCTTGGCGGCGTCGGCGAGGGCGCGCCGCCGCTGCTCGCTCAGCGGCTCGCGCACGGCGGCCCAGATGGAGCCGAGGACCTCGTCGCCCGAGCGGACGGCCACCGCCGCCCGGTTGATCCCCTCGTCGTGCAGTTCGATGTAGATCGGCTCACGGCTCTGGTAGAGCCGGCGGAAGACGCCCCCCTCCTCCAGCATCCGCCGGTACCGCTCCGGCACCTGACGGCCGAGCACGGTCGCCACCCGCCCGGGGTCGGCCTCCTCCTGCCGCTCGGAGTACGCCAGCACCCGGGAGGAGCGGTCCTCGATGGTCACCGGCGCGTCCAGCAGCGCGCACACGGCGTTGGCCAGCGAGAACAGGCCGTCCGGCGACTCGTCCAGCAGCGGGTCCCGCAGCTCGGCCAGCAGGGAGCGCAGCAGCGCCGCCACCTGGGCCCAGGACGCGGCGCGGGTGAGACCGAGCACCGCGACCCCGGTCTCCCTGACCTTCGCGCGGAGCGGCTCGTCGACCTCCACGGGCTGCTTGACCACGATGCCGGCCGCCGGACCGGCCGCGTCGAGCAGGGCCCGTACCCGCTCGGCCGAGTCCACCCCGACGGCGAGCACGAGAGCGCCCTCCTGCAGCGAGGGCTCGTCCAGGGGGTCGTGGATGTGCACCCCGGTGACCTCGGCGTCGAGGTCACCGGGAGAGGCGGCCACGTCGAGCACGGTGCTGCCGAGGTCCTCCAGAACGCGGCGAAGGCTGGCGCGCGGCCGTGCGTCCATCCCCCGCCTCAGCCGATCCTGGGCGTGGCCCGTGCGCCGAGGTGGACGTACGGCGTGCCGTCGGCGAGCCGGAAGAAGACGGCCGACCACCAGTCGGGCTGCCCCTGCGGGCGGCCGACGAACGTGACGTCGTCCACCGGCACGAGATCGAGGTCCACGGGCGGCTGCGCGCCGGCGAGGGCCCCGGTGGCCTCGATGTGCGTCGCCAGGGCTCCGTCGCGCGCGGTCATCGTGATCCGCATGCCGGTTCGCTCGTAGACCCCGGCGTATCGCGCCACGTCTGTCTCGTACGGCTCGGCCGGCGGGCCGAGCACGGGCGGGACGGCCAGGCCGAGCAGGTCGCCGAACAGCTCGGTGGCCACGGCGTGCTGGAAGGCGCCGGTCTGGCCGCCGTTGGCCAGCACGCACGCGACGGTGCCCGCCCCGGGGATCGCCCAGAGCATGGCGGCCTGGCCGATCGTGTTGCCGCCGTGCGAGATCACCCGGCGGCCGTCCCACTCGTCGAGGATCCAGCCGATCCCCCACTGCCTGCCCAGCGTGTGCGGATTCGGGATGTCCACCTGCGGCTCCCACATCACACGGGGATCGGCGAGCAGGCCGCCTTCCAGGTGGGCACGGGCGAAGGCCACGACGTCGGCGGCGCGGGCGCAGATGAGCCCGGCCGGTCCCCCCGACCGCATCAGGCCCCACATCGGTGCCGGAGCACCGTCGACGTGCCCCATGGCCGCGCGGAACCGCAGGACGTCCTCCGGCAGGGTCCAGGTGTGGGTCAGGCCCAGCGGCTCGACGATCTGCTCGCGCAGCGCGGCGTCCCACACCTTGCCGGTCAGGCGCTCGATCACCCGCCCCACGACGGAGAAGCCGGAGTTGCAGTACGACTGGGTGGCCCCGAGCGGGTGGTTCTGCGCGAGGTCCGCGCACGCCTCGACGTACTTCTCCAGGCAGTCGTCACCCCGGCCGGTGTCGAGGAACAGGTCACCGTCGATGCCCGAGGTGTGCGACAGCAGGTGCCGGAGCGTGACCCTCTTGGTCGCCTCCGGGTCCGCGACGCGGAACTCCGGCAGGATCTCCCGCACGGGGGTGTCGAGGGTGACCCGCCCCTGCTCGGCCAGCAGCATGATCTGCGTCGAGGTCCACAGCTTCGTGATCGAGCCGATCTGGAAGAGGGAGTCGGCGGTCGCCTCGACGCCGGTGGCGACGTTGAGCACGCCGGCGGCGAACTCACGGACCTCTCCCCCGTGCAGGAAGGCCAGGGCCGCGCCGGGGACCTCGTACTCGGCGATCAGCTCACCGAGCCGCGTCCGCCATCGTCCTGCCACGTCAGCCATCGAAAGGTCCTTCCGTCGCCGGGGCCGTCGCCCGAACGCTAGACGTCCTTCCCTGCCGCTGCTTCGTCCGGCTCAACGAACCGGCGCGTCGCCCGTAGTGGGATTGTCCAACACGACGCGCCGTACCTCGAACTTGAAGCAGCCTCGCGTCAGGAGGCGCTGACGGTCTCCGGCACGCTCTCCTCGGCGGCCGCCTTGGCGGCCTTGCGCTTCAGCCACACCGTGGTGCCCAGCCCGAACAGGACGGCGATCACCAGCCCGACCCAGGAGAAGCCCTTGAGCCACTTGTCGGCCACCACGCCCAGGTAGTAGATCGCGGCCGTGGTACCGCCGGCCCACACGATCCCGCCGAGGACGTTGGCGACGAGGAAGCGCCAGTAGGGCATGTGCAGGGCGCCGGCCAGCGGCCCGGCGAGGATCCGCAGGAGGGCGACGAAGCGGCCGAAGAACACCGCCCACATGCCGTGGCGGTTGAACACCTGCTCCGCCTTGGCGATGTGCGCCGGGCCGAAGTGCTTGGGGAAGCGCCGCCCCAGACGGTCGAACAGCGGCCGTCCGCCCCTGCGGCCGATCAGGTAGCCGATCGAGTCCCCGACGATCGCGCCGCCGCTCGCGCAGATCCCGACGATCAGGGGGTCCACGACTCCTCTGGACGACAGCAGCGCGGCGCTCACCAGCACGATCTCACCCGGGAGCGGGATGCCCAGGCTCTCCAGCCCGATGACGGCGCCCACGAGCACGTAGACCCAGACGGACGGGATGGTCTGCAGCCACTCGTCGACGTGCATCTCACTCCTCATGGCGGGGAAACAGCACCCATTCTGCCGTCGCCCCGCGAGTGCGGCATCCGCCGGAAGGACCAACAGGGGTAAGCCCGCAGGAGGACGGGCGCGCCCCCGGGTCCGGCCCGGAAACGATCAACCGCGCATGGCGGCGCGTACGGCCTCGCGCATCGCGGCGTGGACCGCCGCGTTGCGCGCCCGGTCGGTGCGCGCCTCCACCAGCCGCAGGCCGTCCCCCTTGATCGCCCTGGACAGCTCCTCGGGATCCTCCACCAGCGTGTACGGCAGGCCGCTCGCCGCGGCCAGGTAGCCGAAGTCCACGCCGTGAGGGGTACCGAAGACCCGCTCGAACGGGTCCTCGATGGCGGCCTGCGGCAGCAGCGAGAAGATCCCGCCGCCGTCGTTGTTCACCACCACCAGGCACAGGTCGGGCCGGGGCTCACGCGGGCCGAGGATCAGCCCGTTCTGGTCGTGCAGGAGAGTCAGGTCGCCGATCAGCGCGTACGCGGGCCCGTTGTGGGCGAGCGCGGCCCCGACGGCGGTGGAGACCAGGCCGTCGATGCCCGAGGCGCCCCGGTTGGCCATGAGCCGCAGCCCCCGCCGTGGGCGCATGGCCTGGTCGAGGTCGCGGATCGGCATGGACGAGCCGCAGAACAGCAGCGACCCGTTGGGCAGCACCTCGGTGAGGTCCCTGGCCAGCCGCGGCTCGGTCAGCCCGGAGGAGTCGAGCACCGTGTCGAGCGCCTCGCGCGCCAGTTGGTCGGCGTGCCGCCAGGCACGCAGCCAGGCGTCCCCTCCCGCGGCGATCGGGATCTCCACGGCCTGGGCCACCTGGGTGGCCGAACGCGTCGGGTCGGGCCACCGGGTCAGGTCGGGGGCCACGACGATGTGCTCCTCGGCCCGGCGCAGCCACGACAGCAGCGGGCGCGACAGCCCGGGGCGGCCGAGGGTGACCACGACGTCCGGCCGGTGGGCGTCGGCCCACTCCTGGTCGCCCAGCAGGAAGTGGTACGTCGAGATGGCGTGGTCGCCGTACCGGCCGCCTCCGTTGGGCTCCGACAGCACGGGCCAGCCCGCCATGCCCGCGGCGGCGACGTACCGCCGCACGTTGGCGGCGCCGTCGCCGACCACCAGCACGCCGCGCCGGGTCGGCGGGATGTGCAGGGCGGCGGACGGCGGCGCGACCCGCGCCCGCATCCACGCGCCCGAGGCGTCGCCGTCGAGGGGCTCGCACCAGCTCGCGTCGCCGTCGGGGATCAGCGGCTCGCGGAAGGCCACGTTGAGGTGGACGGGACCGGGGTCCGGCGGCCCGGCGGCGCGCTGGCAGGCCCGGCACACCAGGGAGCGCCAGTAGGCCACCTGGCCGGGCCGCTCCTCCGGCACGCCGACCTCGGCGAACCATCGCACGGCCGAGCCGTACAACTTGACCTGGTCGATCGTCTGGTTGGCGCCGGTGCCGCGCAACTCGGGCGGCCGGTCGGCGGTCAGCAGGAGCAGCGGCACCCCCGACTCCGACGCCTCGATCACGGCGGGATGGAAGTTGGCCGCCGCGGTGCCGGAGGTGCAGATCAGAGCCACCGGCCGCTCGGACCTCTTGGCCAGGCCGAGCGCGAGGTACGAGGCCGAGCGCTCGTCGACGCGCACGTGCAGCCGCACCCGTGACTCGCCGTGCGCGGCGAGCGCCAGCGGCGCGGACCGGGACCCCGGGGCGAGCACCACGTCGGTGACCCCGCAGCGCACCAGTTCGTCGATCAGGACGGTCGAAAGAGCGGTCGCCGGGTTCACCGCCGCGCCTCCAGAACGCCCAGATCTAGAACGCCCAGACCGGCCCGGTTTGTGTCCACCCGCCCGTCTCCTCCCGTTCCCGCAGCCGCAAGCGTACGGCAAAACGGAGAGGCCGCCGTCATCCCGCGGCCTCTCCCGGAGCCGGTCAGGGCCGGCGGGGGTACTTCGAGAAGTCCGGCTTGCGCTTCTCCTTGAACGCGTCGCGGCCCTCCTGGGCCTCCTCGCTCATGTAGTACAGCAGCGTCGCGTCGCCGGCGAACTGCTGCATGCCGGCCGCGCCGTCGGTCACCGCGTTGAGCGCGCCCTTCAGCATGCGCAGCGCGAGGGGCGACTTCTCCAGCAGCTCGCGGGCCCACTGGACGGTCTCCTCCTCCAGGCGCTCGAGCGGCACGACGGCGTTGACCAGACCCCACTGGAGCGCGGTCTGGGCGTCGTACTGACGGCACAGGTACCAGATCTCGCGGGCCCGCTTGAGGCCCACGGTCTCGGCGAGCAGCCAGGAGCCGTATCCGCCGTCGAACGAGCCCACCTTGGGGCCGGTCTGGCCGAATCTCGCGTTGTCGGCGGCGATCGTCAGGTCGCAGCAGACGTGCAGCACGTGGCCGCCGCCGATCGCGTAGCCCGCCACCATCGCGATGACCGGCTTGGGGCAGCGGCGGATCTGCACCTGGAGGTCCAGGACGTTGAGCCGGCCGATGCCGTGGGTCTTGTCGTCCACGTAGCCGTCGTCGCCGCGGATCTTCTGGTCGCCGCCGGAGCAGAACGCCTTGTCCCCGGCGCCGGTGAAGATGATCACACCGACCTCGGTGTCCTCCTGGGCCCGGTCGAAGGCCGCGCGGAGCTCGAACAACGTCGTGGGGCGGAAGGCGTTGTGCCGCTCGGGGCGGTTGATCGTGATCTTCGCCATCCCCTCGGCGGTCTCGTAGATGATGTCCTCGTACTCACCCGACCGCTTCCAGTCGACCCCGCTCGTCACACCCGCTCCTTCGTCGTCACCTGCCAGGCGGCGGCGTACGGCCACCGCGCCGGGACTAACCTTACGACCGTGCTCAGCCCTCCCGGACACCGCCCAGGACAGCGACCCGTGCACGCCCTCGTCCTGCCTCCGGGGCCCGCCCTGTCGGAGGCCGTACGGCAGGCCCTGACCGGCGACGGCCCCGCCGTGCTGCCGCTGTCGCCGGATCTGCCACGGCCCGCGCTGGAGGCGACGCTCGCCGCGCTGCGGCCCACCCACGTCGTCACCGCCGACGGCGTGCGGCGCGAGCCGGACGGGGAGCCGTCCGACGCGGCGCTGATCATCGCGACCTCCGGCTCCACCGGCGCCCCCAAGGGCGTGGAACTGACGGCCGGGGCGCTGCTCGCCTCGGCCCGGGCCTCGCTGGCCAGGCTCGGCGCCCGCGAGGGCGACCGCTGGCTGTGCTGCCTGCCGCCGTCGCACATCTCCGGCGCGCAGGTGCTCATCCGGTCGCTGCTGTGCGGCACCGAGCCGATCATCCATTCCCGCTTCTCCCCCGCCGAGGTCATCGCGAGCCGGGCCGACTACGTCTCGCTGGTCCCCACCCAGGTGCGGCGCGTGCTCGACGCGGGTGCGGACCTCACGGCCTTCCCCGTGATCCTGCTCGGCGGGGCCGCCGCTCCCGCCGGCCTGCTCGCCGAGGCCCGCGCCGCCGGGCTCCGGGTCGTCACGTCGTACGGCATGAGCGAGACGAGCGGCGGCTGCGTGTACGACGGCGTGCCCCTGGACGGCGTCGAGGTCGAGATCGGCGGCGACGGGCGGGTGCGGATCTCGGGCTCGGTGCTGTTCTCGGGCTACCGGCTGCGCGAGGACCGGCCCTTCGAGGGCGGCTGGTTCGTCACCTCCGACCTAGGGCGGATGGAGAACGGGCGGCTCACCGTGCTCGGCCGGGCGGACGACGTGATCAACACCGGCGGCCGGAAGGTCGTGGCGGGCGCGGTCGCCGAGGTGCTGGCCGGGCACCCGGCCGTACGCGACGTCGTGGTGGTGGGCAGGCCCGACCCCGAGTGGGGTGAGACCGTGGTCGCCGTCGTGGTTCCGGGGGACGCCCGCGAGGTCACGCTCGACGCGCTGAGAGGCTTCGCCAAGGAGCGACTGCCCGCCTACGCCGCGCCGCGCGCCCTCGAGCTGGTGTCCCAGATTCCCCTGCTTCCGAACGGCAAACCGGATATGGTCGCACTGAAGAACCGGAAGTGAAGATCCGGAACCGCGGATGACCGCCGTGCGTCTATGAGAGTGGGGGAAGGGGACGCCGCATGCAACCGATCCGCCTCACGCCGGCGCACAAGATGATGGCCTCCGCCGTGCTCGTCGGCGTCGTCATCGTGGGCGGAGCGTCGGTCACCGCGGCCGCGTTCTCCGGGCGCCTGGACGACGTCGCGAAGGCGGACGACGCTCCCGCCGCCAAGCTCGGCCCTGCGGGCCGCGGCCACGAGGGATCGCGCGACATCCTCCCGGCCGACTCCGGCCGGGGCGGCTTCACCGGGTCCAGGTCCACTCCCGGCGCCGACCCGGACGTGGTGTCCGAGGCGCTCACGGACGACCCGGACGGGGTCGCCGGCTACTGGACCAACGAGCGCATGGAGGACGCCGGTCCCATGCCGGTGCCCGAGGTCAGCGTCACCATCATCCCCGACTGACAGCACCGGCCGGCCGGGCCGCCCGGCCGGGTCCACCACCCTCCCCCGCGGGGTGAGGGAACAAACCAGGCGCGAGAGCGTTATTGATACTGGTGCGCTGAGCCGCCGGACGCCGCGCCCCGATCGCAAGCATTCGAAACCATGAACTCCGCAAGGAGGAGGTGTCCTCATGCCCCGGACCGCCGTGGCGGCCTCGCCCGAGCGCGAGGTGACCCCGACGACGCTCGACCTGCTGCTGGAGCGAGGCCGTGCGCAGGGTCGCCTTTCCCTGTCGGAGCTGCGCGAGGCCTTCGCCAAGGCCGGCGTCAGCCCCGTCGAGGGCCGCTCGATCCTGCGCGAGCTGACCGAGGCGGGCGTGAACCTGGCCGCCGACACCGCCGCTGACGGCGCGCCGGGCGGCACCGCCCCCGCGGGCACCCAGAAGGCCAAGGCTCCCGCCAGGAAGTCCCGCCGGGCCGCCCAGGCCGAGGCCGCCAAGAAGAGCGCGCCCGCCGCCAGGAGCACCGCGAAGAAGACGGCCAAGGCCGGCGACGAGGAGCCGTACGACGAGGAGCTCCCGGTCGACGAGACCGAGGCGGAGGAGAGCGAGACGCTCGACCTCGACGACACCTCGTCGGTCATGGGCGACTCGGTGCACACCTACCTGAAGTCCATCGGCCGCCGCACCCTGCTCACCGCCGCCCAGGAGGTGGAGCTGGCCAAGCGCATCGAGGCCGGGCTGTACGCCGAGTACAAGCTCGAGACCGCCCTGGAGAACGGCGAGCGCCTCGCGCCGGGCGTCCGCGAGGACCTGGAGTGGGTCATCGAGGACGGCAGGCGGGCCAAGGACCACATGCTGGAGGCCAACCTCCGCCTGGTCGTCTCGGTCGCCAAGAAGTACACCGACCGCGGCATGGCCCTGCTCGACGTCGTGCAGGAGGGCAACCTCGGCCTGATCCGCGCGGTCGAGAAGTTCGACTACACCAAGGGCTACAAGTTCTCGACGTACGCCATGTGGTGGATCCGGCAGGCCATCCAGCGCGGCTTCGCCGACTCGGCCCGTACGATCCGGCTGCCCGTCCACGTGCTGGAGATGCTGTCGAAGCTGTCGCGCGTCGAGCGTGACATGCACCAGCGTCTCGGCCGTGAGCCCACGCCGGAGGAGCTGGCCGTCGAGCTGGACAAGACCCCGGACCAGATCGAGGAGCTGCTGCGCACCAGCCGGCAGCCGATCAGCCTCGACTCGACCATCGGCGAGGACGGCGAGACCCGGATCGGCGACCTCATCGAGGACGTCGACTCCCCCGAGGCGTCCGAGGTCGTGGACCGGCAGCTGCTGGCCGAGCAGCTCAAGGGCGTGCTGAGCAACCTGTCGCCGCGCGAGGCCAAGATCATGAGCCTGCGCTTCGGCCTGGCCGACGGCAAGCCGCACACGCTGGACGAGATCGGCAAGCACCTGGGCCTGACCCGGGAGCGGATCCGCCAGCTCGAGAAGGAGTCGCTGTCCAAGCTGCGCCACCCGAGCAACACCCGCCCGCTGCTCGACTGGGCGAGCTGAGATCTGGGCCGGCTGAGCGCCGCCTGATCCGGATACGAGTACGGCCCGCGTCCCCGCGAAGGGGGCGCGGGCCGTACGGCTTTCACGCCCCCGGCTGGTCGTCCCGCCGTCCGCCCCGCAGCCTGCGCAGGACGGTCCACAGCGAGGACCGGGCGGCCCGGCGGTTGTCGGCGGGGGCGTCGGCGGGGACGTCGGACGGCTCCCGTCCGCTGTCACCACCCGCGCTCTGCGCATCGCTCCTGCCACGCGGCCCGGACGCCGGCCTCACCTCGTACTGCACGGGCAGGGAGCGCAGCGCCCGCGTGAAGGGGGAAGGGCGCCAGGGCAGCTGGTCGGGCGGCAGCGCGAGGCCCAGCGCCGCGAACCGCTCGAGCAGCCGCCGCACGGCGATCGTGGTGATCTGGGTCGCCAGCCGCCGGCTCGGGCATCGGTGCGGGCCCGCGCCCCACGACAGGTGCGCGCGGGTGCTGCGCACGGTGTCGTCGCCGAGGGCCGAGGCGAACCGCGGGTCGTTGTTCGCGGCCGCGATCGACAGCAGCACGGGGTCGCCCGCGGCGATCGTGAAGTTCCCCAGCTTCGCGTCCGCCCTGGCGTAGCGGAGGGTGACGTTGGCGATCGACGGTTTCAGCATCGCGACCCGGTTCACCGCCTCCTCGACCGCCCCCGTCGACAACGTCGCCCGCAGCCGCGGGTTGGTGATCGCCTCGACCACCGCGTTGCAGATCAGGCTGCCGGTGAAGTCCAGGAAGGCGGGCAGCAGGAACAGCTCGCGGGCCAGCTCGTCGTCGGTGAAATCCGGCTTGGCGGCGAGCAGATAGGAGGGGACGTCCTCGCCGGGCCTTCTCCGCTTGACCGTCGCGAGTTCCAGGAAGGTGGCGTGCAGCCGCTGGTACGCCCCGCCGGAGTCCGGGCCGTCCAGCAGGCGCCACAGATCCATCACCAGGTCGTCGCCGCGGCCGATGCCGATGCCGAACAGGCGGCCCGCGACCATCAGCGGCAGCGGTCGCCCGTACTGCGCGGACAGGTCCGCGAGCCCCGTGGACGTGCCCTCCGTGACGACGTCGATGAGCTCGTCGCAGTAGCGCAGGATGGCGCGTTCCATCAGCTGCGCCTGCGGATGAGCGGGGTCCTGGTACGGCCGGAGGGCGGCGTCCCAGGCCGCGCGGCCCGCGCGGTGCCTGTCCCCGTCCTGGAACCCGGTGTTGTCCGCCGCGAGCAGGGTCAGCGGCGGCCAGTCGGCGGGCACCCTGCCCTCGGTGTAGGCCCGCCAGCCGGCCACGCACTTTCTCCAGCGCTCGCCCGCGTTCTGCAGGACGTGCAGCACCTCGTCGTAGCCGAGGACGAACCACACGGGCACACCGAGGAGATCGACCGGCGCCACCGGGCCGTAGGCGCGCCGGAGGCGTTCGTGGACGAGCGCGGGTTCGGTGTCGTACTCCCTGGTGAGCAGGGGTTCCAGCGGTGACGACGACAGCGAGTCGGGGATCAAGGGGACGACCTGCCTTCCTGCTCCCGAGCCCTGACGCTCGGCTCGGGTGTGAGGCGGAATCGTAGACCTTCGCGGCTCCCGTGTCAGGAGCCGCGATCACCGTCGTCGCGCCGGCCGGCCGGCCCGGACGCGCGGGCTCAGCGACCGGCGGCGGCCAGCCCCTTGCGCACGTCGCGCGGGGTCAGGCGGGCGGGGTCGCCCGTCTTGCCGGCACGGGGCACCCGCGGAATGCCGCTGAGGCGGTGCGCCTCGCGCAGCGTGCGCAGCCGGTTCACCTCGTCGGTCCACAGCGCGCCGTCGGGGGTGGCCCTCGCCTTGCGCCGGGCGATCCTGCTGTCGTAGGACTTCACGCCGTACGTGGCACGCTGTCCCGCCTCGGCCGCGCGCAGCGCCTCGGTCAGCGCCGTGTCGAGGCCCAGGGCCGCCTCACGGAGCTCGGGGAGCGGCACGCCCGCCGCCTTCGCCTCCTGGAACCGCCGCTGCGCCGCCCGGAGCTTGTCCAGCACGTGGTCGAAGTTCTTCCGGGTCTCCAGATCCGCGTGGTAGCGGACCTCCGCCTCCCGGCTCACCCGCGGACGGAAAAACGCCATCGTCAGCCCCTTCGTATCGGCTCGCGCATCGAACTCACGTCGCAAGCGGTAGCGTACGCGCTCCGCGCGGAGGCCCGCACCGCAGGGTGCGCCGCCCTTTACGAAGTAAGGCCCGATGTGGCAGCATGATCGCATGCCCGCCAAGCGACCACCCGTCCCCCTGTCCCGGGAGCGGATCATCGACGCCGCCCTGCACATCGCCGACGGTCAGGGCCTGCGCCGGCTGACCATGCGCCGGCTCGGCGACGCCCTCCAGGTGGAGGCCATGGCCATCTACCACCACCTGCCGCGGGGCAAGGAGGCGCTGATGGACGCCCTCGCCGAGCACGTGACGACCGTGGAGGTCGATCCGGCCGGCGCCGCCACCTGGCAGGACAGGGCGCGCGCCTGGGCCCGCGCGAGCCGCGCCGCGCTGCTGGAGCACCCGGGTGTGCTGTCGCTGGCCCTGACCAAGCCCCCCAAGGGATCGGCCCTCATCGCGATCAGGGAGCAGACCGAGCAGCTGCGCGAGTCGGGGATCGGCGACCCGGCCGGGGCGGTCCGCGCGCTGCGGGCCTACGTGTTCGGCAGCGTGGCCGTGGAGGTCCAGCAGTCGGGGTGGGCCGATCCGGACGCCGAGGTGCGCGACGCGCGCACCGCCGAGGGCGAGCGCGACTTCGAGCACGGCCTCGACGCGCTGATCGCCGGCCTCGGCGGCTGAGGGACCGGATTTCCGGGCCGACTACATCTAGCTCGTCAGGCGGCCGAAACCTGTGATCTTCCGGTTACCCGGCTGTCGGCGTGTCGAGGCCGGACCGTTGCCTGCAATGGGGCATTCTTGTGTACTAGGTCACAACAGTGCGCGTGAGCCTGCTCGGGGTGCGGCCGGGTCCCCTGCCCGACCGGCGGAAATGCTCCGAACGGACTATGTCGTACGGATGCGGCCGAGCCGCAAACTGGTGTAGTCCAGTGTGGTGTTCGTCATACCGAGCTCCTCGCACCCTGAACGAGGACACTCGTGACGGCGCCCGCGGGACGCCCGCAAGACAAAACGAGCGAACGAACGAAAAGACACGGAGCCCCGGCGATGTGCCCTCATGAACCGGCCTGTCCCACCGCGGACGCGAAGGACCGAGAAGCCGCCCGCACGATAGCCTGTCACCCCGAGCAGGGCTGGAGTCTGCTCTGCAACGGTGTCGTGCTGTTCGAGGACACCGGCGAGCTGCTGCCGGACGGCGGCGTCATCGCCCCGCACCGTCCCACCGACATGGCCATCAGCGCCGCCTAGGCGGCAACAGCCACTGCGCCACCACCTCGCCCACCCGGGCGGGGTCCTTCTTGAACTCGTGTCCCTCCCCCGGGAGGACGACGAGACGTGCGGCGTCCTTCTCGTCCGGCACGCCGAACGGATCCCGATCCCCGTTGACCACGAGCACGGGGGTCCCCGCCTGCCGCAGTTCCTCCGCCCGTGAGCGTTCCGGCTTTCCCGGCGGATGCAGCGGGAACGCGAGCGCCACCACCGCCTCGGCCCCGGCGGCGCGCGCGGTGCGGCAGGCGACCCGCGCCCCGTTGCTCCGCCCGCCCTGGACGAACGGCAGGCCCGGATGACGCGCGCGGAGCGCGGCCACGATCGACAGCCACGCCTCGTCCTGCTTGACCGCCGGCCCCGGCGCCCGCGCGCCGCGCAGCCGGAACGGCTGGACCACCCGGGCGACCGTCCCCCCGGCCGCCAGCACCGCGTCACGTACGGCGAGCAGGTCGGGGGCGTCCACACCTCCCCCGGACCCGTGGGTCAGGACCAGCAGCAGCCGGGGATCGGGCGCCTCGTCCACCTCGGCCAGGGCGCGGCCGTGCGGGGTCTCGATCTCCATGGCGGTGACGGTAGCGGGTCCGACCGGAGCAGGAGGAGGCGACCCTCCGATCGGAGGATGGCAGGCCCCCGAGGAAGGGGACAGAATGTCATGGTGCCGGACATCGCATCCCAGCAGCCGCCCGCGACCGGGCGCCCCGTCCCCCCGCCGTCCGTGGCGCCATCGACCCGTGAGGACCTGCGCGCCGTCATGGCGGCCCGCCGCGACCTCGGCCCGGATTACGAGGACGCGCTGGTCGACTCGTTCCTCGACAAGCTCGACGTGGAGATCGCCGCGCGGGTGCGTAACGAGGTGGCGGCCCACCTCAGCCGGCAGCCGCCCGGGAGTCAGCCCAGGCAGAAGGACAACGGGGTCGCGGTGGCCCTGGGATCGCTGGGCATCGGCATCCCCCTGACCACGATCGCGGGGGCCGCCGGTCACCTTCCCGGCATGGTCCTCGCCTGGGGCGGGATCATCGCGGTCAACGTCGCCTACGCCCTCGGCCGCCGCAACCAGCGCTGAGCCCCGCCCGGCGGATCAGGCCTCCACGACGCCTTCCATGACGGGGCGCACATCCCGCCCGAGGCGCAGCCGCACCTGCTCGGCGAGCGCCGGATCGGGGTGGTCGAGGCCGTAGCGCCACACGGTCTCCGCGTCGCCGTCGCGGCCGCGCAGCGGCAGCGTACGGGCCAGCAGTTCGATCGCGAGCGCGCCGGTGCCGGCGTCGGCCCCCTCCTGGCGGCTGTCCTCCACGGCCCCGGCGAACTGCGCGCACGCCATCTCCAGATGGGCCATGCCGAGCAGCACCCGCAGGCGCGCCGGGTCGGCCACCGCGCTGACCGACAGCGCCTCCAGCAGAATGTCGGCGGCCCGTTCGGGCTCGCCGTCCTCCAGCAGCCGCTCGGCCATCCGCTCGACCACGACGGACAGGCCCTCGCCGGCCTCGCCGCGGTCCGGCGCGGCCTCGTCCGCCGCGAGCTCCGCGAAGATCGCGGCCGCGCCGTCGAGGTCGCCGCCCTCGGCGAGCCGGCGCGCGTGGTCGAGCCGGTCGGACCGCCGCCCGGATTCGATGGCCGTCATACAGGGGCCTCGCATTGTCGCAGGTGATGAGGAACGATCACCGCGATCTTAACGAGACCGGCCGCCGGGCGGGGCCGACATACTCAACTGATCAGTCCTCGTACGCCTCGAGCGGCGGGCAGGAGCAGACGAGGTTGCGGTCGCCGTACGCCTGGTCGATCCGGCGCACCGGCGACCAGTACTTGTCGTCCCGCAGGCCGGGCACCGGGTAGGCCGCGACCGCCCGCGAGTACGGGTGGGTCCACTCGTCGGCGGTGAGGCACTCGGCCGTGTGCGGGGCGTTGCGCAGCGGGTTGTCGCTCTTGTCGAACTCGCCCGACGCCACCTTGGCGATCTCACCCCGGATGGCGATCATCGCGTCGGCGAAGCGGTCGAGCTCGGCCAGGTCCTCGCTCTCCGTCGGCTCGATCATGAGCGTCCCGGCGACGGGGAACGACATGGTCGGCGCGTGGAAACCGTAGTCGATCAGGCGCTTGGCCACGTCGTCGACGGTGACGCCGGTCTCCTTGGTGATCTGCCGCAGGTCGACGATGCACTCGTGGGCGACCAGGCCGTCCCTGCCGGTGTACAGCACCGGGTAGTGCGGCGCCAGCCGCCGGGCCAGGTAGTTGGCCGAGAGGATCGCCTGCTCGGTGGCCTGCCGCAGGCCGTCGCCGCCCATCATCCTGACGTACGCCCAGGAGATCGGCAGGATGCCCGCCGAGCCGTACGGCGCGGCCGACACGTGCGCCGGGAGGTGCTCGGCGAGGTGGGCCTTGACGGCCACCGGGCCGACGCCGGGCCCGCCGCCGCCGTGCGGGATGCAGAAGGTCTTGTGCAGGTTCAGGTGGGAGACGTCCGCGCCGAACTCGCCCAGCTTGGCCAGGCCCACCAGCGCGTTGAGGTTGGCGCCGTCGACGTAGACCTGCCCGCCGGCCTCGTGCACCCGCTCGCAGATCTCGACGATCGTCTCCTCGTACACGCCGTGCGTGGACGGGTAGGTCACCATGATCGCGGCGAGCGCGTCGCGGTGCTTGTCGATCTTGGCGGCGAGGTCGGCGAGGTCGACGTTGCCGCATCCGTCACAGGCCACCACGACCACCCGCATGCCCGCCATGACGGCGCTGGCGGCGTTGGTCCCGTGCGCGGAGGACGGGATGAGGCACACGTCACGGCCGCCCTCGCCCCTGGAGCGGTGGTAGGACCTGATCGCCAGCAGCCCGGCGAACTCGCCCTGGGAGCCCGCGTTCGGCTGGATGGACACCCGGTCGTAGCCGGTCACCTCGGCCAGCCAGCCCTCCAGCGTCGCGATCAGCTCGGCGTACCCCTCGGCCTGCCCGGCGGGCGCGAACGGGTGGATGGAGGCGAACTCCGGCCAGGTGATGGGCTCCATCTCGGTGGTCGCGTTGAGCTTCATCGTGCAGGAGCCCAGCGGGATCATCGAGCGGTCGAGCGCGATGTCCTTGTCCTGCAGGCGACGCAGGTAGCGCAGCATGGCCGTCTCGGACCGGTAGGCGTGGAACACCGGGTGGGTGAGGAAGTCCGAGGTCCGCTGCAGACCGGCGGGAACGGCGTCGGGCGTCACCCGGTCGAGGTCCTCCACCACGACCTGCCCGGCGCCGAACGCCTCCCACACGGCCCTCAGGTGACCGGTGGTGGTCTTCTCGTCGCAGGCGACGCCGACGTGGTCGTCGTCCGCGAGGCGCAGGTTCACTCCCCGCTCCGCGGCGGCGGCCACGACCTGGGCGGCCCGCCCGGGCACGCGGGCGAGCACGGTGTCGAAGAACTCGTCGTGGACGACCTCCACGCCGCCCTCGCGCAGGCCGGCGGCGAGGACGGCGGCGTGGCGGTGCACCCGCTGGGCGATCCTCCGCAGGCCGTCCGGGCCGTGGTAGACCGCGTACATGGACGCCATGACCGCGAGGAGGACCTGCGCGGTGCAGATGTTGCTGGTGGCCTTCTCGCGCCGGATGTGCTGCTCGCGGGTCTGCAGGGCGAGCCGGTAGGCCGTGCGGCCGTCGGCGTCCACCGAGACGCCGACCAGACGGCCCGGCATCTGCCGCTGCAGGCCCTCGCGGACCGCCATGTAGGCCGCGTGCGGACCGCCGTAGCCCAGCGGGACCCCGAAGCGCTGGGAGGAGCCGACGGCGATGTCGGCGCCCTGCTCCCCGGGGGGCTCCAGCAGGGTCAGCGCCAGCAGGTCGGCCGCGGCCACGAGCAGCGCCCCCCGGGCGTGGGCCCGCTCGGCGACCTCGCGGAAGGACGCCACCCGGCCGCCCGCCCCCGGATACTGCACGAGGACCCCGAAGCACTCGGGCAGCTCACCGGCGAGGTCGGACTCCACCAGCGTGATGCCGAGCGGCTCGGCGCGGGTCGCCAGCACGGCCTTGGTCTGCGGCAGCGCGTCGGCGTCCACCACGAACACGTCGGTCTTGACCTTGCTCGCCCGGCGGGCCAGGGTCATCGCCTCGGCCGCGGCGGTCGCCTCGTCCAGCAGGGACGCACCGGCGACGTCGAGGCCGGTGAGGTCGGACACGACCGTCTGGAAGTTCAGCAGCGCCTCCAGCCGCCCCTGCGAGATCTCCGGCTGGTACGGCGTGTACGCGGTGTACCAGCCCGGGTTCTCCAGCACGTTGCGCAGGACGACGCCCGGCGTGATCGTGTCGTGGTAGCCGAGGCCGATCATCGAGGTCAGCACCCGGTTGCGGCCCGCGAGGGCGCGCAGCTCGGCCAGGGCCTCGGCCTCCCCCACCGCCTCGGGCAGGTTCAGCGGACCGCGCGTGCGGATCGCCTCGGGCACGGCCACGGCGACCAGGTCGGCCACCGACTCGTAGCCGACGGCCTCGAGCATCCGGGCGCGGCCGGCCTCCGAGGGGCCGATGTGACGGGTCGCGAAGGGCGGAGCGGAAAGATCGCGGAGCGTGGACCGATCGGTCATGACAGGGGCCTCCTGGACGGGGTCGAGACCTGCGGCGACCGCCCGGCGCCCTGTGTGGCGCGGCCGGTCGTGAAGCGGTCTCCCCCTCTGTCATCGGACCTGAGAGCTTCACCGGGCCGTCGAGCCCGGCTTTCCCCTTCGGTGAGGCGCCGCCTGGCCGGCGGGCCTGCTTTTCAGAGTCGCCTCGTCCGTGCGGTACGGATGCCTGAGAGATTCCGGGGAGGTTTGCTCCTTCGGCGCCTCTGAACGTCCAGAGGTCTCTCCCGCACGAGGTCGTCGGCCTTGTCACTCTACCCGTTACGGGAGAGCCGACTCCCCTCGCTCCTTGCTTTGCCGATCACCAGGGACCGTCGATCACAGGGACCGTCGATCGCAGGGACCTCAGCCGGTCCTGCGGGCCTTTCTACGGCGGGCCAGCTCGTCCGCGGGATGGTCCCCCTCCGCATCCGGGGCGGGCTCCGCGCGCTCACCCGGAAGCTCGGCCAGCGATCCCTCGACCTCGCGCCAGACCCGGCCGAGCGCGATGCCGAACACGCCCTGACCGCCCTGCAGCAGGTCGATCACCTCGTCCGCGCTCGTGCACTCGTAAACGCTCACGCCGTCGCTCATCAAGGTGATCTGGGCCAGGTCGTTGACGCCGCGGTCGCGCAGATGCCGTACGGCGGTGCGTATCTGCTGGAGGGAGACCCCCGTGTCGAGAAGACGTTTGACGACCTTCAGGACGAGGATGTCGCGGAAGCTGTACAGTCGCTGGGACCCGGATCCCTGGGCGGCCCTTATCGTCGGGAGCACCAGTTCGGTCCGGGCCCAGTAGTCGAGCTGACGGTATGTGATCCCGGCCGCCGCACACGCCGTCGGCCCGCGGTATCCGATGCCCTGGGGCAGCGCCGTCGGCTGCTCGTCGAACAGCAGACCCTGTTCGCCGGCGCGCTCGCGCGCCGCCTGCCGAACCGGGTCGTGCTGGCCGGCCGACTTACCCTCGCCGCTGCTGACCGCCACTGCGGACCTCCGGCTTTCTCTCATCCCACGGTCTGATCTGGGGGTTCGTGAATTACAACCGTGGTTTCCCTTGCACCGTAGGACCGGGGCCATCGTCAGTCAACGACCCCGTCCGGCGCGTCGTGAAGCGTAATCTCCCGAAATCGTCCGGCACGTCAGCCCGCCCGGCCGAAGTCTTCCGGGGTGATTTTGTCCAGGAACTCGCGGAACTTCTCCACTTCGTCTTCCTGGTCGTCGGGCATGCTCACGCCCGCCTCCTGGATCACGTCCTCACTCGCGTAGATCGTCGCACCCGTACGCAACGCCAGCGCGATCGAGTCCGAAGGACGGGCGCTGACCTCCACGCCGTTGGAGAAGACCAGATCGGCGAAGAAGATTCCATCGCGGAGCGCGACGATGTTGACGGTGCGCAACCGCACCCCCAGGGCCTCAATGACGTCACGGAACAAGTCGTGGGTCAGCGGCCGGGGCGGGGGCTCCTCCGCCTGGGCCAGCGCGATAGCGGTCGCCTCGGTCATGCCTATCCAGATCGGAAGGTACCGATCGCCGCTCGTCTCCTTCAGGAGCACGATCGGCTGGTTGGTGGGCATCTCAACGCGAACCCCCACGACCTCCATCTGCAACACGGGCGGCTCCGTCTCAAGCGTCGCGGCATATCACCAGGCATTCAACGTAACACCCACGGAGGAGCGGATGTGCCGGTCACCGCCCCAGAACGCCGCGAACACTCCCACGCAGTAACGCATTGTGCACTTCCTGGAGAAGTCCGGAGATCTCCCGTGCGGTCTCGTCCGCCTCGGCGATCGCCCCCGGCGCCTTGCGCCGCAGCAGCGGGGCCACCGCCTGCTCGATCAGGCCGGCCTCCCGCTCCACCGCCGCGCGGACCGCTCTCAGGTGCCGCGCGCGCAGGCCGAACCGCGACAGCGCCCCCACGCTGCGCGCGATCTCCAGCGCCTCCCCGTCGTACCGGCGCGCCACGGGGGCGACCAGGCCGAAGCTCTCCATCTCGGCCAGGGTCTCCTCGTCGATGCCCGCGGCCTCGATGAGCTCCTCCCGGCTGAGACGCACGGGCGGCACCCCGTCGGAGACGGCGTGCGGACGGGCCGCCTGCTCGTCCAGCTGGTCCTTGATGACCCGCAGCGGCAGGTACTGGTCGCGCTGCGCCCGCAGGATGTACCGCAGGCGCTCGACGTCGGTGTAGGTGAACTTGCGGTACCCCGACGGGCTCCGCTGGGGCTCGATCAGCCCCTCACCCTCCAGAAACCGGATCTTGGAGACGGTCACGTCCGGGAACTCGCCCTGAAGCAGGGCGAGCACTTCCCCGATGCTCATGAACGCCCGTACGGCCTGCGCGCTCATGACTCCTCCTCCTCAGCGATCACAGCCCTCCGGGACCACGCGTGAGGAACACCAGCCGGAACTTGCCGATCTGCACCTCGTCTCCGCCCTGCAGCGGCGACTCCTCGATGCGCTCCCGGTTGACGTAGGTGCCGTTCAGGCTGCCCACGTCACGCACGGTGAACTGGCCCCCGCGCCGGTAGAACTCCACGTGCCTCCTGGACACGGTCACATCGTCCAGGAAAATGTCGCTTTCCGGGTGGCGACCCGCCGTAGTGAGGTCGCTGTCGAGCAGAAAACGGCTGCCGGCGTTCGGGCCCCGCATGACCACCAGGAGAGCCGTGCCGGGGGGCAGCTGGTCGACCGCCGACCTGTCCGGCAGAAGCGTCTGGCCCGTCTCCGCCTCGAGCGCCTCGAGCGAGATCGTCGAGGTCGTGTCGGCCGCGACGGGCGCGGGAGCGCTCAGCGGCGAACCGCATCGTGAACAGAAACGGGCATCCTCGGGGTTGGCATGACCGCACTGCGTGCAGTAGACGCTGGGCATCGAACGGCTCGGCCTCTCTCACGACTTGCTCTAGGACTAGCTCAAACTGCGAATGCCGCAACTTACGCTGATCAGGCACAAAGGTCAAGACCGCGGCTGGGCGCGGACTGACCAACGCTACAGCCAGCGGCGGTTCAATGTCATCTAGCTCCGGCCGCTTGTTCGACGACGTGGGCCCAGCGTTCCAGGAGTGCCTGGGCCGTGTCCATGTCGTGGCCCTCGGCCCACAGGTGGGTGACGGCCTCGGCGGGGTCGGGCAGGACGAGCGCCCAGCTCCCGTCGTCCTCCACGACGCGGACGCCGTCGGTGGTGTCGAGGCGGTGGCCCTCGGCCGCCTCGACGACCGAGCGCATCACCGCGCCCTTGTGCGCCCAGGGTGTCGGAACGGTCCGCTTGAGCAGCTTGGCCTCCGGGATCCGGGCGTCGATCTGGCTGAGCGACAGCCGGGTGCGCGCGACCAGGCCGAGCAGCCGCAGGAACACCGCGAGGCCGTCCACGGTGGGCGCGAACTCCGGGACGATGAAGCCTCCCCTGCCGTCGCCGGCGAAGATCGTGTCCGGGTGCCGGGCCGCGTGCGTCAGCGTGTCGAGGCTCGTGGCCGTCCAGTCGACCTGCACGCCGTGGAAGCGGCACACCATCTCCGCCACCCGCGTCGTGGTGACCGGCAGGGCCACCCGCCCGCCCCGGCGCTCGGCCGCCACCAGGTCGAGCACCACGAGCAGCGCGCGCTCCTCGCTGATGAGCTGGCCCATCTCGTCCACCAGGGAGACCCGCTCCCCCACCGGGTCGAACCGCACGCCGAAGGCGGCCCGCGCCGAGGCCACCAGCTCCGCCAGGCGCTGCAGATCACGGCGGCGCTCGGCCAGCGTCTCGGTGGGCGAGGCGTCGTCGAGGCGGTTGTTCACGGTCAGCACGTCGACCCCGGCCCGGCCCAGCAGGCTCGGCAGCACGAGCGAGGAGGTGCCGCCCGCGCAGTCGACCACGACCTTCATCTCCGTGTCCTTCACGCCGGACATGTCGATGCAGGCCAGCAGCTCCCGGGCGTAGGTGTCCACGGCGCGGGCCGGGAAGGTCAGCTCGGCGATCTCGCCGGGGAAGGCCCGGCGGTACTCCTGCCGGGAGAAGACCCGCTCCAGCTTGCGCTGGGCCGCCTGGGACAGGTCGGCCCCCGTCTCGTCCATGAAGACGATGTCGACGCTCTGGGGATCGCCCGCCGTGGTGCGTACGGCGATGCCGCCCCGGACGTTCTCGCGGGAGGTGTTGAACCGGGCGACCGGCAGGGCGGCGGCCTCCAGGTCGACCACGTTGATCGCGCTGGAGTTCAGCGCGCTGATCACCGCCCGCTTGAGCGCCCGCGCCGCGCGTGAGGCGTCGCGGGAGGTGACGACCGTGTCGCCCTTGTGCAGCGTCGTGGCGTACGCGCTGGCCAGCCGTACGCACAGCTCCGGGGTGATCTCGACGTTGACCAGCCCGGAGACGCCGCGGGGGCCGAACAGGCTGCGCTGGCCGCGCGACTCCCAGATGACGCTGGTGTTGACGACCGTGCCCGCCTCGATCGTCTTGAACGGATAGATCTTCACGCCGGAGGAGACGTACGCCTCGGCCTCGATGACGCACTCGTCGCCGACGACCGCGTTCTCCTCGATCCTGGCGCCGGTCATCACGTCGGTGTTCTTGCCGATCACGCAGCCGCGCAGGTGGGCGGCGGGGCCGACGTACACGTTGTCGCTGACCACCGCGCGGTGGAGGAAGGCGCCCTCCTTCACGACCGCGTTGCTGCCGAGCACGGTGTACTCCCGCAGCTCGGCGCCGGCCTCGACCTTGGCGTAGTCGCCGATGTACAGAGGGCCCTTGAGCACGGCCTCGGGGTCCACCGACGCGCCCTCGGCGGCCCACACGCCCGGGGCCAGTTCGAAGGCGTCGAAGTCGACCTTGACCTTGCCCTCCAGCACGTCGGCCTGGGCCTTGAGGTAGCTCTCGTGCGTGCCGACGTCCTCCCAGTAGCCCTCGGCCACGTACCCGAACAGGCGGCAGCCGCGGTCGAGCAGCCTGGGGAAGATGTCGGACGACCAGTCGACCGACTGGCCGGGGGCGATCTCGTCGAGGACCGACGGCTCCATGACGTAGATGCCGGTGTTGACCGTGTCGGAGAACACCTGGCCCCAGGTGGGCTTCTCCAGGAAGCGCTGGATGCGGCCGTTCTCGTCCACGATGATGATCCCGAACTCCAGCGGGTTGGGCACGCGCTTGAGCCCGATGGTGACCAGCGCCCGGTTCTCGCGGTGGAAGCGGAGCATGTCGGTCAGGTCGATGTCGGTGAGCGCGTCGCCGGAGATGACCAGGAACCGGTCGTCGCGGAGCTTGTCTGCGGCGTTCTTCACGCTGCCGGCCGTGCCGAGCGGGACCTCCTCGGTGGCGTAGTGGAGGGTCATGCCCAGTTCGTCGCCGTCGCCGAAGTAGTTGCGGATCAGGGCGGCCAGGAACTGCACGGTGACCACGGTCTCGGTGAACCCGTGCCGCTTCAGCAGCCGGAGCACGTGTTCCATGATCGGCCGGTTGATGATGGGGAGCAGGGGCTTGGGCTGGTTGGCGGTCATCGGCCGCAGCCGTGTCCCCTCCCCGCCCGCCATGACGACGGCCTTCACGGGTCACCCCTTCGTTAGCTGGCGCACCTGTACGACATACAACACCCCCGCCCACCAATACAGACCAGTTCCCCAGATGGCGAAGGCCCATCCGAAGATCGCGGCAATCTCGGCGTACCAGCCCGCGTGAGAGGCGAGGAACAGCAGCGGGAAGGCGTACATCAGGGCGGCGGTGCCCGCTTTGCCGAGGAAGTGGACGGGCAGGGCCGGGCCGTACCCGTGCCGCCGCAGCAGGGGCGGGATCCACAGCATCAGCACGTCGCGCAGCGGCACCGCGAGCGCCAGCCACCAGGGGACCACGTCCCGCAGGACCAGGCCGACCAGGGTGGCGAGGATGTAGAGGCGGTCGGCGAGCGGGTCGATGAGCCGGCCGAGCCGGCTGATCTGGTTCCAGGCGCGGGCGAGCTTGCCGTCGAGCCAGTCGCTGAAGCCCGCGAGCGCCAGCAGCGCGATGGCCCATCCGTCGGCGTGGGGACCCAGCACGAGCCAGAGGAAGACGGGGACGCCGAGCAGCCGCAGGGCGCTCAGCAGGTTGGGCACCGTCCAGATCCGGTCCTCGGCAGCGTTCACGCCCCAGACCCTACATGCCGCCCTCGCTGCCGCTTCGCGGAGGATCAACGGGGTTGAACCCCGTGTCGACCAAGCCGAACCGGTGCGCCAGCACCGCCGCCTGGGTGCGGTTGCGCAGCCCCAGCTTCTCGATGAGCGCGGCGACATGGCTCTTGACCGTCGTGACGCCCACGTGCAGCCGCTCGGCGATCTCGGCGTTGGACAGGCCCACCCCGACCAGGGTGAGCACCTGCGCCTCGCGCTCGGTGACCCCGGGCGGCAGCGGCGCCGCCTGACGCTCGGCGGCCAGGGCCCGTTCGACGACGCGCCGCAGCACGGACGGCGCGAGCGGGGGCTCCCCCGCCGCGGCCCGCCGTACGGACTCGACCATGCGGGCGGGCGGGTCGTCCTTGACCAGGAACCCGAGCGCGCCCGCGCCCAGGGCGGCGTAGAGGTTCGCGTCCTCGGAGAACGTGGTGAGCACGACGATCCGGGCGGACGGCTGGGCCGCGAGGATCCTGCGGGTGGCCTCCAGGCCGTCGACGCGCGGCATCCGCAGGTCCATCAGCACGACGTCGGGGCGGTGCCGCTCGGTCAGCCGTACGGCCTCGGCCCCGTCGGCGGCCTCCCCGCACACCTCCATGTCCCCGGCCGCCTCCAGCATCATCCGGACGCCGGCGCGCACCAGGGCCTGGTCGTCGGCGACCACGACGCGGATCACGCGAACCTCCCCACCTTGCGGCACGCCGATCGGCCCTCGCGCGGGACGGGCAGCGAGGCGGTCAGGCGCCAGCCGCCGTCCCCGGCCGGCCCCGCGGTGACGTGCCCGCCGAAGGCGCGGGCGCGCTCCCGCATGCCCGCGATGCCCTGGCCGTGGGACGGCAGCGTCTCGGTGGGAGGGCAGGTGCCGGGGCCGTTGCGCACCTCCACCGTCAGCGCGTCCGGGCCCATCGCCACGCTGACCTCCGCGCGGGCTCCCGGCCCCGCGTGTTTGAGCACGTTCGTCAGTCCCTCCTGGACGATCCTCGCCGCCGACGCCCGCACCACCAGCGGGGCCCGCTCCGCCTCGGCCGACAGGCGCAGGTCCACCAGCAGGCCGGCCGCCGACACCCGGGCCACGGCGTCGCGCAGCACGTCGTCCGGGTCGGCGAGCATGTCGGCGAGCGCGAGATCGGCGCCCTCATCCGGGCCGAAACCGGGGTCGGGGGACTCGCCCGGGTCGCGCAGCACCGCCAGCAGGCCGCGCAGGTCCTCCAGCACACGGTGGCCGGTGTCCCTGATGTCGGCCAGCGCCTCGGCGGCCGGTCCGCTCGCCCCGGCGTACTGCGCCGCGCTCGCCCGCAGCACCATGGCCCCAACGTGGTGGGCCACGATGTCGTGGACGTCCCTGGCGATCCGCTCCCGCTCGGCGAGCCGGCCCGCCCTGGCCCGCTCCGCGGCGAGCTCGGCGGCGTGCCTGGCCTGGGCCTGGCGCACGCCCACGTAGCGGCCGATCGCCACGGGGGCGGTCACCATCGTCATCAGCGCGACCACCCGGAAGGGCGTGATGTCGGCGGGGTCGTCCACGACCACGACCGCGGCGACCGAGCAGGTCAGCGCGTACGCCGCGGCCAGCCACGGCCAGGCGGCGCGGGTCGCGAAGACGCCGAGGGCCACCAGGGTGAGCAGTTGCAGGCTGCTGCCGGTCCCCGGCGCGTATTGGTCGGCCAGGAGCAGCGCGCCGCTCTCCAGCAGCAGGACCGCCCCGGGCAGGTGCCGTACGACGCCCAGCGCGAGCCCGGCGAGCATCACCCCGAGCGCGACCGCCCACACGGGCACCGCGCCGCCGTGCCAGTAGGGCCAGGTGGTGAGCACCGACAGCGCGACCCCGCCGCCCGCGAGCAGCAGGTCGAGCAGCGGCGCGGGGTCCTCCTTGCGGCGTCCCTCCTGGCCGCGCAGGTAGCGGCCGATCAGCACGGGAGCCGCGATCAGTCCGGTGGAGTAGAACCAGGTGTTGCCCGTGAGGGCGATGCCGGGGTCGGCGAGGTTCACCGCCGTCGCGGCGGAGGCGAGCACGGCCGCCGGTGCCGTCCGGCGCCAGCCGCGCGACCGGGCCAGCACGCCCACCGAGATCGGCAGCAGGACCTGCAGGGTGTTGACGGTGAACGCGCCGAGCTGGTCGCAGATCACCAGCAGCGCGGACAGGTAGACGGCCACCGGCCCGGGCCACCGGCGCAGCAGGCCCATCGGCAGCCCGGCCAGCAGCGCGAACCCCATGCCCACCCACACGGTGACGGAGCCACCCGCGTCGCCGGAGAAACCCCAGGAACCGGCGCTGACGAGCACGTCGAGCCCGGTCCCGCACACCGCCAGCCCGATGTCGAGGGCCGCCCCGCGCGGGAACGCCAAGGGCCTGCCGGTCAGGATCGGGCGCGTCGGGGGCCACCGCATGAGGGAACGCTACCGCCCGCCCGCGCGGTGCCCGGTCCTCCACCCGGAGGACCCCCCTCCTCCTTCTGGCCGGTGCCGCCCCGCCGACCGGTCGCCATGTCGGTCCGGACGGCGGGCGGCCGGGCCGCGACCGCGGGCCTAGCGTCGCGGCATGACCAGCGAATCAGCGATCCTCTTCGGGCAGTTCCTGCGCTCCCCCGCCGCGACCGGGGCGGTCGCGCCCAGCTCACGGCGGTTGTCGGAGGCGGTGTGCGTGCCGGTGCCGGAGCGCGGCGACCCCGTCGTGGTCGAGCTGGGGCCGGGCACCGGTCCCTTCACGGCCGAGATCCAGCGCCGGCTCGGCGGACGGGGACGGCACCTGGCGGTCGAGATCAATGCGCGGCTGGCCGGCCGTCTCGCGGCCCGCTATCCGAAGGTCGAGCTCGTGGTCGACGACGCCGCGCGGCTGCCGGAGCTGCTCGCGGGCCGGGGCGTGGCCGCCGCCGACGTGATCGTGAGCGGGCTGCCCTGGGCGGCGTTTGCCCCGGCCCACCAGGCGGGCCTGCTGCGCGCGGTGGTCGCCTCGCTCGCGCCCGGGGGCGCGTTCACCACGTTCTCCTACGTCCATGCCCGCGCCCTGCCCGCGGCCCTGCGGTTCCGCCGCGGGCTGGGCCGCGCGTTCGAGGAGGTGGTGGCCGGGCGCACGGTGTGGCGGAACCTGCCCCCCGCCTTCGTCTACCACGCCCGGCGTCCGCGCCGATGATCTCGCGGCCCGCCGAATGGCGTTCTAGAGTGGCGGGCATGGACTTCACGCTGCCGGAGAGCGCGCAGGCGGTGCGCCGGGGCATCGCGGACATCTGCTCGCGCTACGACATGGACTACTGGCAGCGCTGCGAGGCGGACAAGCGCTGGCCGGAGGAGGTCTGGGCCGATCTGGCCAAGGGCGGCTGGCTCGGTCTCGCCGTGCCCGAGGAGTACGGCGGAGGCGGACAGGGCCTGCTGGAGCTGGCCGTGGCCACCGAGACCCTGTCGGCCTCCGGTTCCGCAGGCGGCTCGGCGTTCATGTACGTGCTGACGCCGGGGTTCGGGGCGCTCACGCTGGCCAGGCACGGCACGGCCGAGCAGAAGGCCGCGCTGCTGCCGAAGCTGGCCACGGGCGAGATCGAGACCTGCTTCGCGCTGACCGAGCCCGACGCCGGGTCCAACTCCCTGGCGATCTCGACCTTCGCCCGCAGGGACGGCGACGACTTCGTCGTCAACGGCCAGAAGATCTGGATCACCGGGGTGCAGCGGGCCGCCTGGATGCTGCTCGTCACCCGGACGATCCCGGCGGCGGAGGCGAAACCGCGGACGGACGGGCTGACGGTGTTCCTCGTGAACGTGCCCGAGGCCGTGGCGGCGGGGCGGCTGTCCTACCGGCCGATCCCGAAGATGGGCGCGAACACCACGCCGTCCAACATGGTCTTCGTCGACGACCTGCGACTGCCCGCCTCCAGCGTGCTCGGCGAGGTGGACCGGGGCGTGGCCGTGCTCTGGGACGTGCTGAACCCGGAGCGCATCCTGCTGGCGGCCAGTGCGCTCGGCGGCGCCGAGGTGGCGCTGCGGGTGGGCGTGGACTACGCGAGGCAGCGGGAGGTCTTCGGCCGCCCCATCGGGGCCAACCAGGCCATCGCGTTCCCGCTGGCGCAGGTCAAGGCCAAGATCGAGCTGGCCAGGCTGATGCTGTACAAGGCCGCCTGGTCGTTCGACAACGGGCTGCCCTGCGGCACCGAGGCCAACATCGCCAAGCTGACGGCCTCGCAGGCCGCGTGGGAGGCCGCCGACGCCGCGTTCCAGACCCACGGCGGCATGGCGTACTCGCTGGAGTACCCCGTCGCGCGGCTGCTCGCCGACGCGAGGATCGGCAGGGTCGCGCCGGTGACCGAGGAACTGCTGCTCAACTATCTGGCCACGCAGGTGCTCGGCCTGCCGAGGAGCTTCTGACGCTCGCGCGGGAGCGGATCAGGACCGGAACCGGGGCGGGCGCTTGTCGCGCAGGGCTCTGACGCCCTCGGCCGCGTCCGGGCCGGTGAACCCGAGGAACTCCATGGCCAGCGAGGCGTCGAACGACGGCCCCGCCATGCGCAGCCAGTTGTTCAGCGCGTGTTTGGTGAGGCGGATCGCCTCGGCCGAGCCGGCGGCCAGCCGGGTCGCGATCTCCAGCGCCCTGTCGTGGACCCGGTCGTCGTCGACGCACAGGCTCACCAGGCCCATCGCCTCTGCCTGCTCGCCGGTGACCGGCTCGCACAGCAAAAGGTGATACTTCGCCTTGGCCATCCCGCAGAGCAGCGGCCAGATGATCGCGGCGTGGTCGCCCGCCGCGACGCCGAGCCGGGTGTGCCCGTCGATGATCCGGGCCGTCCGCCCGGCGACCGAGATGTCGGCCAGCAGCGCGACGGCGAGCCCCGCGCCCACCGCCGGCCCCTGGATCGCGGAGACGACCGGTTTGGAGCAGTTGAGCACGTTGTAGACGATGTCGCGGGCCTCGGCGAAGACCTCCAGGCGCGTGGCGTGGTCGCGGATCATCTCCTCGATCATCGACAGGTCGCCGCCCGCCGAGAACGCCTCGCCCTCCCCGCGCACGATCACCGCCCTGACCTCGTCGTCGCGGTCCACATCGCGCCAGATCTCGGCCAGCTCGCGGTGACCGGTGCGGTCAACGGCGTTGCGCCGGGACGGCTCGCTGATCACGATTCGCAGCACGCCGTCGGCCGCCCACTCGGTGCGCAGCTTCTCGTACTCCCTCACGACGCGGCTCCCATAGCGTCCCTGAGCCGGGCCGCGAGGAGATCGCGGCCCTCCAGCGCCTGGTCGAAGAACCCGGGCAGGCCGAGGAAGCCGTGCAGGGCGCCCTCGAAGCAGCGGTACTCCACGGGGACGCCCGCCCCGGCGAGCGCCCGCGCGTAGGCCGCGCCCTCCTCGCACAGCGGGTCGCACTCCGCCGTGATCACGGTCGCGGGCACCAGGCCCGACTTGTCCAGCAGGTGCAGCGGCGCGAGCCGGGGGTCGCGGGGGTCGGCGCCGCCCGCGTACTGCTCGATGAACCACCGCATCTCCGCGGCGTCGAGCCCGAACCCCTTCGCGTACGTCACATAGCTGGGCGTGTCGGTCGAGACGTCGACGACCGGGTAGATCAGCGCCTGGTGGACGAGGCGCAGCCCGGCGTCCCTGGCCAGCCAGGCCGCCACCGCCGCGAGGTTGCCTCCGGCGCTGTCGCCGACGACCGCCACCCTGCGGGGGTCCGCGCCATAGCGGGCGGGACGGGCGTGCACGTCGCGGACCACGGCGAAGGCGTCCTCGGCGGCCGCGGGGAACGGGTGCTCGGGCGCGAGGCGGTAGTCCACCGAGACGACGACCGCTCCGGTCCGGTGGGCGAGGTCGCGGGCGAGGGCGTCGTTGCGCTCGACGCTGCCGAAGACCCAGCCGCCGCCGTGGAAGTACACGAGCACCGGCAGCGGACGCCCGTCCGGCTCCGGGCGGTAGATCCGGACCGGCACCCCGGCCGCCGTCTCGTCCCTGACCTCCGGCAGGGCAATCCTCGGCCCGCGCTGCGCGGCCATGCCGTCCACAGACCTCATCCGGGCGATCTGCTCACGGGTGAGGGAGGCGATGTCGACGCCGAGATCCGAGGGGAACCGCGTGAGGTAGGCCTCAGCCTGGGGATGCAACGCCATGCCCCGCACAGTAACAGCGCCCGCCGGCGGCCACTGCCGCACCGATGATCAGGGGCGGGCCGCGTCCACCAGCGCCTCGACGAGGCGGTTGTCCTGGCCGCGCTCGGGGTGCCACTGGACGCCGACCGCGAACCGGTGCCCCTGCAACTCGACGGCCTCGACGATCTGGTCGTCCGCCCAGGCCACCGCGATCAGGCCGGTGCCGAGCCGCCGGACGCCCCGGCGGTGCGCGCCGGTGACCTCGGCGCGGTCGCCCACGGCCTTGCCGAGCCTGCTCGACACGCTGACCGTGACCACGTGCGCGGCGCTCTCGTGGCGGTCGTGGCCGACGGCCTCCCGCAGCGACGTGATCAGCGTGCCGCCCTGGGCGACGTTGAGCACGTGCATCCCCCGCGAGATCGCCAGCAGCGGCACGTCCGCCTCCACCGCCGCCTGCGCCAGCGCCGTCTCGAACCGGTCGCGCTGGGGCTGCGGTCCGCCGAGCCCGTCGTCCGGTTCGTCGGTGGGGACCTCGCCGTACAGCGCGGGGTCGACCTCGCCGCCCCCCGCGAGGACGACCGCGTCCAGGCGGCGGACGTAATCTCCGGCGGACACCGGGCTCAGCGGCGGCAGCAGGACCGGCGCACCGCCCGCCTTCTCCACCGCGCGCGCGTACGCACGGGGCGAGACCGCCGCCTCACGGACCCATGTCCCCCAGCGCGCGGCCTCGAGGTAGGTGGTGATGCCGACGATGGGACGCGCCATGGGCCATCTCCTGGGGTGTGCGAGCAGGCAGGCCCATCATGGCGCAGATCTTTCCTCTGTTGGCCGATTTTCACACGAGTCACACCAGTCACAGCGTGAGCGTCACGATAAATAACGAAGTGTTCACAGTCGGTTGCCTTGCGGGGAATCGGTTGTGGCGCCCGGGACCGAGTGGAACACTCCCCGTTGAGCGATCGGTCGAGCCGGGGCCGCCGGCGCTCGTCACCCGGAGCCGTCAGGGAGGTGGATCGACAGACCGGAGCACGATTCCGGTCCCTAGGGTGGGACACAACTGATGCCGCTGAATCCGCGCCTCGTCAAGGAGAGCTTCTCGGTCGTCGAACCCGTCGCCGGGAAGGCCGCGGGGTACTTCTACGGACGACTGTTCACCCACTGCCCGCACATGCGGGGGATGTTCCCGCCGGGCATGGAGGTGCAGCGCGACCGGCTCTTCAACGCGCTCACCAGGGTCGTCTGGATGCTCGACAGCCCCGAGGGGCTGGCGTCCTATCTCGCCCAGCTCGGGCGGGACCATCGCAAGTACGGCGTGTCCCCCGAGCACTACACCGCCGTGGGCAGCGCCCTTCTCGCCACCATCAGGCATTTCGCCGCCGACATCTGGACCGACGAGATCGAGGCCGCCTGGACCGAGGCGTACGCCATGGCGGCGAAGATCATGATCGACGCCGCCGCCGCGGAGACGACCCCGCCCTGGTGGCTGGCCGAGGTGACCGACCACGAGCAGCGCACCCGGGACATCTCGGTGCTCACGCTGCGGCCCTCGCAGCCGATGGACTTCGTCCCCGGCCAGTACGTCACGGTCCAGACGGCCAGGTGGCCCCGGGTGTGGCGGCGGTTCTCCATCGCGAACGCGCCCCGCCCCGACGGCACGCTGCGCCTGCACGTGCGCGCCGTGCCGGGCGGCTGGGTGAGCACGGCGCTGGTCCGCCACACCCGCGTCGGCGACCAGCTCCTGCTGGGCCCGCCCGTGGGCACGATGACGCCGCCCGAGTCCGACCGGGACATCCTCTGCGTCGCGGGAGGCACCGGTCTCGCGCCGATCAAGGCCGTCGTCGAGCACGTCATCGCCTCCGGCGACCGCCCGAACATCCACCTGCTGTTCGGCGCCCGCCACGCGCGAGACCTGTACGACATGCCGGACCTGGCGAGGATGGAGGCCGCCTTCCCCTGGCTGCGGGTGATCCCGGTGGTCTCCGACGACCCCGGCTTCGACGGGATGCGCGGGCGGCTCCCCGACGTGGTCGACAGGTTTCACTCCTGGGCCGACCACGAGACGTACGTCTGCGGCCCGCCCGCGATGGTGAACGAGACCGTACGGCGCCTCCAGTGCTCGGGGGTGCCGCTGTCACGGATCCACCGCGACCCGGTCCAGAGCACCGCTTGACCGGAACCGCGAGCGGACAGGAGGGCTTCCTGGCAGGATCGAATCGAAAACACGATCGAAACCGGCACATGGGAGGACCAATGACCGCACTGCTCGCCATCGGCACCCGAAAGGGACTGTTCCTCGCGCGCTCCTCGGAGGGCGGGACATTCGAGGTCGAGCCCGTGCGGTTCTCCACGATCGGGATCCACTCGGTCGCGATCGACACCCGCGGGAGCACGCCCCGCCTCCTCGCCGGCATCGAGTACGGCCACTTCGGCCCGTCGGTGATGTGGTCCGACGACCTCGGCGAGACGTGGCAGGAGGCGTCGGCCCCGCCGGTCGCCTTCCCCGAGCGCACGGGGGCCGCGCTGGCCCGGGTGTGGCAACTCCAGCCGTCGCCGGCCGAGCCGGACGTCGTCTGGGCGGGCGCCGAGCCCGCCGCGCTGTTCCGGTCGAAGGACCGCGGGGCGACCTACACCCTGGTCGACGGCCTCTGGGACCACCCCACCCGGCCCCGGTGGCAGCCCGGCGGCGGTGGCCTGTGCCTCCACACGGTGATCCCCCACCCCAGCGACCCGCGGCGTATCGGCGTCGCCGCCTCCGCCGTCGGGTTCTTCCGCAGCGACGACGCGGGGGCCACCTGGCGGCCGTCCAACAAGAACATCCGCGCCCCCTTCCTCCCGGAGGGCGCGCAGTATCCCGAGTTCGGGCAGTGCGTGCACAAGGTGGCGCAGCATCCCGCCGAGCCCGAGCGGCTCTACCTTCAGCATCACTTCGGGGTCTACCGGTCCGACGACTTCGGCGACTCCTGGACGGAGATCGGGTCCGGCCTGCCCTCCGACTTCGGGTTCCCGATCGCCGTGGACCCGGACGACCCCGACAGGCTGTACGTCTTCCCGCTGCACGGCGACGTCGACCGGACGCCGCTCGGCCACCGCTACCAGGTGTTCCGCAGCGACGACGCCGGAGCCACCTGGCAGGGCTACTCCACCGGGCTGCCCGAGGGCCCGCTGCACGCCTCGGTGCTCAGGGACGCGATGTGCGCCGGGCCCGCCGGGGTGTTCTTCGGCACCCGGGACGGCGAGGTGTACGGCTCGGCCGACGCGGGCGAGAGCTGGTCGCTGATCGCCCGCCACCTGCCCGACGTGCTGTGCGTGCGGGCCGCCGTCCTCTGACCCGCCGGCGCCGCCCCGCGGCCGCCCTCTCCGGGCGACCGCGGCGGGCGGCCGCGGCGGCTCAGACCTTGCGGTATCCGGGGACCCAGGCGCCGTCCTCGACCACGTAGTCGCCGAACAGCGCCGGGGCCTCCTCCCGCATGATCTCTCCGATCCGGCCGAAGACGACGCGGATCTCCTCCTCGGCGCCGGCGGCCGTACGGGCCTCGATCGTGTGCCGCAGGGTGCGCACGTTGGCCGTCCAGACCAGACCGGTCGCGACGCCCTCGGGGGCGAAGCGGCGCATGAACGAGGTGCGGTGCTTCTTCTCCGCGAACGGCACGCCGTCCTCGTCCAGCCCGAAGTGGGCCGCCATCCAGCTCTGGAACTCCTCCATGCGGTCGAGCATCTCGGTCGCCCGCTTCATCAGCTCGGCGTCCTCGCGCGCCCACTCGGGGAACCAGAACGGGATGTCGCTCAGCCGGACGAACCGCAGCGACTCCTGCGAGATCGCCACCCCGGGCCGGTGCCGCACCAGCTCGTGGGTGAACACCCGCGAGACGTTGTGCAGCACGAAGCTGAAGCTGATGTGCTCGAGCACGCTGCCGTGCGCGGACGCGAGGATGTTGCGCAGGTACGCCTCCTGGTCGGTGCGCACCCTCGTGACGTTCGGGTTCAGCCCCGGCTCGAACGACCGGTAGCACAGCCGCCCGGCGAACTCGGCGAGGTTCTGGGCGTCGAACTCGCCGCGCTCCAGCCGCTCCAGCCAGCTCTCCCCGCCGATCTCCTGGAGGTAGCGGGCCAGCTCGTCGTAGTCGACGGACGGTTTGGCGACGAGGAAGACCTCGGGCTCGACGCTGCGCATTCACTATCCCCGTGACGTTCGGTGCCGGTTGTGACCGTCCAAGCAAACCAGTTCGGGCCCACGATCGCGAAACGGCCCCTGGTCAACGATGGTCAGGTGATGTCCCGCCGGACCGTGGTGGCGGTGGCCACCGCGGCGAACAGCAGGCCGTAGGCGACCAGGACGAGGGCGCCCGCCCAGGCGGGCAGCCATTCGGGCCGGCCCAGGCCGGTGTCCACGTCGATGCTCATCAGCGCCTGGGCCGCGCCGGCCGGCAGCCACTTGCCCACGCCGTGCAGCGCCGGGATCGCCGTGAAGATGCTCTCGATCACGTACGACCAGACGACGGCGGCCACGATGCCCGCGATCTGGTTGCGGACGAGTGCCCCCAGGCCGATACCGAACAGCGCGTACAACGCGAGGGTCGCGAGGATGCCGATGCTGATCTGGGGGACCCGCGAGGCCGACAGCGAGAACTCGCCTCCCGCGATCGTCACGGCCGGGATCACCGTGACCGCCTGGAAGATCAGCACGGCCAGGCCGAACAGCGCCCCCACGATCAGCCCGGCCAGCAGCTTGGCGAGGATCACCAGGCCCCGCCGGGGGGTGACGAGGAAGGTCCCGGTGATCGTCTGGTAGCGGAACTCGGAGGTCATCATGACGACGCCGAGGATCATCACGAAGATCCCGGCGCCGGACCCGCTCGCCCAGGCGAGCTCCGTCCACTGCGGGGTGTCCAGCGCGGGCGCCGCGCCACCGTTCTGGTTCACCCCCGCGAACGCCATGAGGGCGCCCAGGCTCACCCCGACGAGCAGCAGCGTGACGATCAGCATGATCCACCACAGCCGGGTGGTGAACAGCTTGCGCAGCTCGGCCCTGACGAGGCCGGGGATGTGGCTCATCGTCCCTCCGTGAGTTCGAGGAAGACCTTCTGCAGGTCGGACCGCTCCTGCGTGAGCTCGGTGAGCACGACCCGCCGGTCCAGGGCGACCCGGCCGATGGTCTCCGCGTCCAGCCCGCGCACCCGCAGCAGGCCGTCGTCCGCGCGTTCGATCGCGGCGCCCGCCGCCTCCAGCGCGGGGGCGAGGTCGGCGGACTGGGCGGTGCGCACCCGGATCACCTCTCCTCCGTTGCTGGTGAGCTCGGCGAGGCTTCCCTGGCGGACCAGGCGGCCCCTGGCGATGATCACGACGTTGTCGACGGTCTGCTCGACCTCCGCCAGCACGTGGCTGGAGACGAGCACCGCCGCCCCCTCGTCGTGGGCGAGGTGACGCAGGAAGCCGCGCAGCCACTCGATGCCCGCCGGGTCGAGGCCGTTGGCGGGCTCGTCGAGGATGTACACCCGGGGCCGGCCGAGCAGGGCCGAGGCGAGCGCGAGCCGCTGCCGCATGCCCAGCGAGTAACCGAGCACGCGCTTGTCCGCGGCGTCGGCGAGGCCGACCTGATCGAGCGCCTCGTCGGCGCGGGCGTCGGGCAGCCCGGCCGCGGTGCAGAGGACGCGCAGGTGGTTGCGGGCGGTGCGGCCGGGGTGGAAGTTCGTGGCCTCGAGCACGGCGCCGACCTCGGTCACCGGACGCGGGAGCGTGCCGTAGCGCTCGCCGTTCACCAGCGCCTCACCCGAGTCGGGCGTGACCAGGCCGAGCAGGGAGCGGAGCGTCGTCGTCTTTCCGGCTCCGTTCGGGCCGAGATATCCGGTGACGGATCCGGCCTCCACGCTGAACGAGACGCCGTCCACGGCCCTCACCGGCCCGAACGACTTAATCAAATTTTTTATCTCTATAGCAGCCATCGGGCGCGATTATCCCGTGCCGTAGATCGCAAATCATCCTCATAAAGGAGGATCATTTCGGCCCGGACAGATTGGGATTTCAGAGGCGATAGACGCGGCGCGCATTGCCCGCGCCGATCATGTGGGCGATCCGGGCCGCGTCGGCCGTGCTCCACTCGCCCTCGGCGATCCGGTCGCCGAGCACACGGGCCAGGCCCCGGCGGTGGTGAAGCGCGCCCAGGAAGCACAGCTCGGCGGCGCCGTGACAGCCGGAGCCGTACATCTGCTTGTGGAACGGGACGAGTTCGAGCACCTCACGCAGGACGTGGGCGGAGCCCGCGGCGGTGTGCGCGACGGCGGGCCCCGCGTCGACGTACACGTGCGGGAAGACGCCCGCCAGGTAGGCCGCCTGACGGTGGTAGGGGTAGCAGTGCAGCAGGACGACCGGCACCCCGAGCGGCGCGAGGGCGCGCACGAACCCCGTCAGCAGCGCGGGATCGGCCAGGTGACCGGCGACCCCGGCGTCGCCCGTGCCGGACGGGCCCCAGCCGGACAGACCACAGTGGAACTGCAGCGGCAGGCTCCGCTCCCTGGCGACGTCGACCGCCGCCCAGAGCAGGTGCCGTACGAGGACGGGGTCGGCCAGGCGGGCCTTGGGGTCGGCGAGCCGGCGGCCGGCCGCCGCGATCACGCTGCCGCGGGAGGGCCGGGAGGGGTCGAAGCCGAGGCCGCAGCGGTGCGCCGCGACCGACTTGAGCGCGGCGGCCCGGGCGCCACGCAGCGCGAGCTCGTCCCGCAGCATCCCGGCGTAGTCGGCCGCGGGCAGCCCGGCCTCGGCGACGTCCTGCTCGACCTGCTCCAGCCGGACGATCTCGTCGGCGGCGGCCGCGCCGAGCCGGCCCATCTCGGCGGGCGAGAGCACCCCGGGGACGTCGAGCCCCGCGTCGACCAGGAAGGCCGACACCCCGGCGCCGCGCAGCAGCCGCCGGTTGACCTCGGTCGCGCCGAGCTCGGCGCGGCGCGACAGATAGACGGTGGCCGAGGCGTGCGGCTCCAGCCCGAGGACCGGCGCGCACCAGCGGCGGATGGCCGCGCCGGCCGGGGTGTCGAAATGCGTGGTCCCCGGCGGCGCCGGCGTCCCGCCCTCGCCGATGAGCTGCTCGAACCCCGACCTGGTGGTGTCGTCGCGGCGCACGCCGTGACAATGCTGGTCCACCAGGGGCGCGAGCAGGGCCGCCCGCACCGCGTCGGGCAGGGGAACGGGCAGCGGTTCGTCGGGTCTCGGCTCCGGCACGGCAGTGGACTCTACGGCTCCCCCGCCGCGCCGGCGCCTCCCCCGACCACCTCTTTACTCAGTCATGGCGCGCGCAAAGCCGCAGGACGTTCGCGATGATCCTCGCCCCGGCGCCGCCCTGCGTGGTCAGGATCGACTCGGGGTGGAACTGCACGCCGAAACGCAGGTTGTCGGTGTCCTCGATCGCCATGGCCGCGCCGTCCTGGGTGGACGCGGTGACCCGGAAACCCCTGACCCCCGGCTCCTTGGCGTGAAGGGAGTGGTAGCGGGCCGCGACGAACTCGCCGGGCAGCCCGTCGAGCAGCGCGCTGTCGCCCTCGCGGCGAACCCGGCCGCGCTTGCCGTGCTCGGGGTACGGCAGCAGTTCGAGCGTGCCGCCCGCCTGCTCGACCATGGCCTGCAGGCCCAGGCACACCCCGAACACCGGCAGCCTCCTGGCGTACAGCGCCTCGATCAGCGCCGAGCAGCCGAAGTCGGACGGCCAGCCGGGGCCGGGCGACAACACGACGAGCGTGGGCGCGATCTCGTCGAGCTTGTCCAGCGGGAAGCCGTGCCGCAGTGTGACCACCGAGGCGCCCTGCTGACGGAAGTAGTCGGCGAGGGTGTTGACGAAGGAGTCCTCGTGGTCCACGAGCAGCACGCGGTGACCCTCGCCCGGTAGGTCGGCCCGGGGCTCGGCCCGCGCCTCGTCCCGGGGGCGGGCGGACGCGGCGAGCGCGCCGAGCAGGGCGCTGGCCTTGAGCTCGGTCTCCCGCTCCTCGGCCTCGGGGTCGGAGTCGTACAGCAGTGTCGCCCCCGCCCGTACGGTCGCGACGCCGTCGCGGATCTGCGCGGTGCGCAGGGTCAGGCCGGTGTTCATCGAGCCGTCGAAGCCGATGAAGCCGACCGCGCCGCCGTACCAGCGCCGGGTGGTCTCCTCGTGGTCCTCGATGAACTGCATCGCCCACGTCTTGGGGGCGCCGGTGACGGTGACGGCCCACATGTGGGTGAGAAACGCGTCGAGGGCGTCGAACTCGGGGCGCAGCCGGCCCTCGATGTGGTCGACGGTGTGGATCAGCCGGGAGTACATCTCGATCTGGCGGCGGCCGATCACCCGGACGCTGCCCGGGACGCAGATGCGCGACTTGTCGTTGCGGTCCACGTCCGTGCACATGGTCAGCTCCGACTCCTCCTTCACGCTGGACAGGAGCGTGCGGATGGCCTCGGCGTCCTCGACCGGGTTGGCCCCCCTGGCGATCGTGCCGGAGATCGGGCAGGTCTCGACGCGGTCGCCGCTCACCCGGACGTACATCTCCGGCGAGGCGCCGACCAGGTGCTCGCCGTCGCCGAGGTTGAGCAGGAACTCGTACGGCGCGGGGTTCTCCGTGCGCAGCGACCGGTAGAAGGCGGCGGGGTCGGTGCAGGCGCCGTGGAAGACCTGGCCGGGGACGACCTCGAACAGGTCGCCGCGCTGGAACTTCTCCTTGGCCTTGGCGACGACGTCGGCGTAGGTCCCCCGCACGGGGTTGGGCGGGATCTCGCGGGGCGCGGCCAGGGGGACCGCCTCGCCGGTGCGCTCCAGGCCACGGGTGGAGACGCCGTCCACGGTGAACTCGTAGCAGTACTCCACGCTGGTCTCGCGGACCCGGTCGATCACGACGAGCCGGTCGGGCAGGTGCAGCACCAGGTCGCGCTGGTCGCCCGGCCGGGTCAGCCGGTAGCGGATCGGCTCGAACTGGAACGCCAGGTCGTAGCCGAAGGCGCCGTACAGGCCGAGGTGCGGGTCGTCGGACCGGAAGGCCGCGATGATCTCACGGATGGCGGTGAAGACCGTGGGACGGCGGCTGCGCATCTCCTCGGGCAGCAGGTCCTCGGACTCGGCGACGTGCACCTCGACATAGCTGGGGGTCGGCTCGGTCTCCGGCTTGCCCGCGGCGAGCAGGCAGGAGGCGACGGCGGGCAGCACGACCTCGCCGCGCTCGTTGAGCGCCCGGGCGGAAATCCGCCGGCCGCGCGCCACGATCTCCAGACAGGGGTCGACGTAGCCGAAGGCCCATCTGCTGTAACGGCCCGGGTAGTCCATGCCGGACGAGAAGGCCCCGCCGCGCCGCTCCCCCAGCGACGTGACGATCTCCTCGAGCGTCTCCTCGGGCACCTCGCGCACCCGGCGCTCGACCGCGATGCCGCCGGCCGTGGTATATCCGCTGATCTCCACTGTCCACGCCCCTTTTTTCGTATGCCCCGGGGCGGACATACAGAAGGCCGCCTCTCACGGGGCGGCCGGTCTCCAAAACGAATGCGAAAACGCCGCCTGCTAGCGGCGCCACCACTGGGAGGGTGCAGGAGTTCGCATGCGGTAAGGGTAGCCGCGGGAACCGCGATCATGCAACGCGACGCGACTGGAAGCGCGAGCACCGGATAGATATTCTGTTACTGGTCGGAAACTCCACCCTCGGCCGGGCGCGCGACCGCACTCCGGGCCGGAAAAGGAGGGGCGTCATGGTCCGCGTGCCGGCCGGACTGCCACCGCACCGCCGCGCCCCGCAGGGATCGGGCGGACTGGGGGGACCGCGAGGCCCGAGCGGCCCGCCGGGCCACCGGGTCCGGGTGCGCAGGAATGTGCCCGTGCCGATGCCGGACGGCGTGACCCTCCTGGCCGACCACTACACCCCGATAGGCGCCGACCGGCCGCCGACGATCCTCATCCGCACGCCGTACGGGCGGGGCGGCGTGGTCGGCTGGATGTACGGCTGGACCTTCGCCCGGCACGGATTCCAGGTCCTGCTGCAGAGCTGCCGGGGCGGTTTCGGCTCGGGCGGCCGGCTCGATCCCCTGGTGCACGAGCAGGAGGACGGCCTGGCGACCGTCGAGTGGATGCGGGCGCAGTCGTGGTACGGCGGCGGCTTCGCCATGCACGGGCCCTCCTACCTGGGCTACACCCAGTGGGCGATCGCGGCGCAGACCCCCGACCTGCGGGCGATGGCCGTCCAGGTGACCGCGTCGTGCTTCCGCGACGCCGCGTACGTCGGCGGGTCGTTCGCGCTGGAGTCGACGCTGATCTGGACGACGCTCACCGCGCAGCTGGAGGGCAGGCTGAGCGGCATGGCCGCGTTCATCGCGCCGCGGCGCACTCGGCGGGCCGTGCTGTCGGGCCTGTCGGGCCACCCGCTGCCCGAACTCGACGTGCTGTCGGCGGGCAGGCCGCTGCCCTTCTTCCGGGAACTGGTGGCCCACCACGGCGAGGCCCTCTGCACGTACTGGGACAAGAGGGATTTCTCCGCGTCGGTGGGAGAGGTCGGCGCCGAGATCACGATGACCGGCGGCTGGTACGACGTGTTCCTGCCCTGGCAGCTCAAGGACTACGCGGCGCTGCGGGCGGCCGGGCGGCGGCCCCACCTCACGATCGGGCCGTGGTACCACGCCGACATCCGCCACGGGCGGGCGGCCAACGCCGACGCCCTGGCCTGGTTCCGCGCCCACCTGCTCGGCGATCCCTCGGGCCTGCGCACCTCCCCCGTCCGCCTGTACGTCACCGGCGCGGGCCGGTGGCGGGACGAGCCGGACTGGCCGCCGCCCGGCATGCGGCGCGAGCGCTGGCACCTGCAGCCGGGTTTCGCCCTGTCTCCGGACAACCCGGCGGGCGGCGAGCCGGACCGCTACCGCTACGACCCCGCGCATCCGACGCCGGTGATCGGCGGCCCGGTGCTGATCGGCAACTCCGAGCCGAGGGACAACCGGCGGCTGGAGGCCCGGCGTGACGTGCTCGTGTACACCTCGGAGGCGCTCGCCAGGGACACCGACATGATCGGCCCGGTGAGCGCCGAGCTGTTCGTGCGCACCGGCAGGGAGCACACCGACTTCGTCGTACGGGTGTGCGACGTGCATCCGGACGGCGCGTCGATGAACGTCTGCGAGGGCGTGCGCCGGCTGACGCCGCAGCTGCGGGCCGACGAGGACGGCGTGCGCCGGGTGGAGATCGATCTGTGGCCGATGGGCCACCGGTTCCGGCGCGGGCACCGCATCCGGGTGCAGGTGGCCAGCGGGGCCTACCCCCGCATCGCCCGCAACCCGGGCACCGGCGCGCCGCTGACGGCCGGCACCCCCATGGTCGCCTCGGACCAGGAGATCCTGCACGACCCCCGCCATCCCTCGGCCGTGATCCTCCCCGCGCTGCCCTGATCCGATCGGCGCGCCCGGCCGCCGCGATCGGGCGCTGCTACCCTCGCGATCGTGGCGATCAGGAACTCCCACTGTTCCTTCTGCGGAGCGGCCTACCCGTCCGGCCTGCCCTGGCCGAGGACCTGTCAGGAGTGCGGCAACACCGGCTACCTCAACCCCCTGCCGGTCGCGGTCATGGTGCTTCCGGTGGACGACGGCCTTCTCGTGGTCCGCCGGGACGTCGAGCCGCACCGCGGCCTGCTCGCCCTCCCCGGCGGCTTCGTCGACATCGGCGAGTCCTGGCAGGATGCCGCCGTACGGGAGCTCCGCGAGGAGACGGGCGTCGTGGCCGACGCGGCCGGCGTCCGGCTGTTCGACACGGTCAGCGCGCCCGACGGCACCGTGCTGATCTTCGGCCTCGGGCCGCGGACGACCGCGGACGCCCTCCCGCCGGTCGCGCCCACCGCGGAGACCAGCGAGTGGCTGGTGATCGACGGCCCCAGGGAGCTGGCGTTCCCGCTGCACACGCGGGTCGTGGCCCGCTACTTCGGCTCCGGCGGAACTTCCCGGGCGTAACGGCCGCGAATCCTGCGGTGCATCGCCGAGGTCGCTCTCGTCAGCCTGGGGTGGCGGAGGGCGGCTCCTTCATCCAGGCCGGGACGTCCCGGCCGGCGACGACGCGGAACTCGTCGGCCACCGCGGCGGCGTCTTTCGCATAGGCGAGACGCAGCAGGTGGGCGACCGAGCCGGTGATGCCCTGGGCGACGTGCTCGGGCAGTTCCCGTGCCGCCAGCAACGCCTCGATCAGCGGGGTGACACCGGCACGGAATTTGCGGTTTTCGATCAGCACATATCCTCGGACCACGAGGCTTTGCAGGTAGCCGGGCAGGTAGGCGTCCGGGTTGAGCTCGGACAACTCCCGGCGCAGACGGACGGCCTCCTCACTGACAGGAACCGCCTCGGCCCGCCGCCCGACCTCCGCCAGCCACAGGGCGTGGTTGCTCAACGACATTGCGAGATCGGGCAGATAGGCGTCCGGGTTGAGCTCGGACAACTCCCGGCGCAGACGGACGGCCTCCTCACTAACCGGCACCGCCTCAGCCCGCCGCCCGACCTCCCCCAGCCGGTTCGCGTGATTGTTCAATGAACTGCCCAGGTCGGGCAGGTAGGCGTCCCGATTGAGCTCGGACAACTCCCGGCGCAGACGGACGGCCTCCTCACTGACCGGCACCGCCTCGGCCCGCCGCCCGACCTCCCCCAGCCGCACAGCGTGAATGTCCAACGAGTTGGCCAGGTCAGGCAGATAGGCGTCCCGATTGAGCTCGGCCAACTCCCGGCGCAGACGGACGGCCTCCTCACTGACAGGAACCGCCTCGGCCCGCCGCCCGACCTCCCCCAGCCACAGGGCGTGGTTGCTCAACGACATTGCGAGATCGGGCAGGTAGGCGTCCCGATTGAGCTCCGCCAACTCCCGGCCCAGACGGACGGCCTCCTCACTGACAGGAACCGCCTCAGCCCGCCGACCGACCTCCGCCAGCCACACAGCGTGGTTGCTCAACGAGGTGGCCAAGTCGGGCAGATAGGCGTCCCGATTGAGCTCGGCCAACTCCCGGCGCAGACGGACGGCCTCCTCACTGACAGGAACCGCCTCAGCCCGCCGCCCATCCTTCGCCAGCAAGGCGGCGTGATTGTTCAACGAGGTGGCCAGGTCAGGCAGATAGGCGTCCCGATTGAGCTCGGCCAACTCCCGGCGCAGACGGACGGCCTCCTCACTGACAGGAACCGCCTCAGCCCGCCGACCGACCTCCGCCAGCCGCACAGCGTGGTTGTCCAATGAACCCGCCAGGCCCGGCAGGTATGCGTCCCGATTGAGCTCCGCCAACTCCCGGCCCAGACGGACGGCCTCCTCACTGACAGGAACCGCCTCAGCCCGCCGACCGACCTCCGCCAGCCACACAGCGTGGTTGTCCAATGAACCCGCCAGGCCGGGCACATAGGCGTCCCAATCCAGCGCGGCGAGCTGACGCCAGAGCTGGAGGGCCTGGTGGCCTTCGGTCAGGGCGCGTGTGTGCAGCCCCGCGTAGAACAGGCGGACAGCCAAGGCGTCATGGATATGGGCGCGGGTGGCCGGATCGGTGGCGGCGGCGAGCCGTTCTTCGGCCAGGCGGGACGCCAGCGCGGCGGCCCCGATGTCGAGATCGATATGCCGATGACCCGGCAGCAGCGCCTCAATAGCCGCCAGCAGCCGCACGTCGATGTCGTCCAGGCCGGCCAGCCTGGCCAAAGCGGCGCCACCGGCGTGCACCGCCAGGTGCGGGGCATCGGCCAGCAGCGGATACAACTGCCGCCGCGCCAGGTGGGGCCACCGGTGAGCGGCTTCGATCAGCGTGGTCACCGCATGCCGCGCCCACACCGGTACCCCGCCGTCCTCGCCCTCTCCGCCGTCGGCGCCGGCAGGCACGGCCAGCAGCCGGGCAGGCGCCGCCTGCGCCCACAGATCGGCGGGAAAATCGCAGGAATGGCCCGGGGTGGACAAGGCGATGAAGTCCTCGCCCAGGCGGTCGGGAAACAACGGCTCCAGCACCGTGGCACTCGCTTCAGCAGCCGAAATCCCCTGCGGCGAGACCGGCCCGGCGGGCGGGTAGCACACCGCATGGTCCTTCAGCAGCTGCCCGACCGCCTGGGTCGACTCGACCTCGGCGCGCGCCAGGGCGGCTTTGCCGTCGTCGTAGCCGAGCCGGCCGGTCAGCGTCGCGGTGTAGACGATCTGCCCCATCGCCTCCGGCGAGGTCGCCAGGGGCTTGTCCCGGCGCGGGGACGCCATCGCCTCCCAGTGATCCCGTTCACGCGCCAGCAGGAACTGCGACACCCACACCGGATCGACGGGTGCCGCCTGACCACGCTCGGCGGCCAGCACCGCGGCCAAGGCGGCCATGTGCACGGTCAGCACCAGCCGGTAGGCATCGTGCCGCTCCAGCGCGGCCGGTGCGGCCGCCGAACCGGCTTCGGGTACCCGCAGCAGCTCGGCGAACCGATCACGGGCCGCGGCGAACAGCCCCGCACGAGTGATCCCGCTCTCCCGCTCCAGTGGCTCCAGCTCCCGCCGGCTGGGCACCAGACCCAGATCACGCTGCATCCGCCCCTTCAGGCTGTTCCACCAGGTGCCGGCCGGACGGGCCAGCAACAGCACCCGAACCGGAACCCGCCCGGACGCGTGGGCGTCACGCAGCAGGGTGAGCAGGTCGGCGGTGTCCCAGCGCTCGGCATAGTCCACCACGACCAGCACCCCGGCCGCCTTCTCGAGGGCGGGAACCTCGAAGTCGGCCGCGGTGGAGCGATCACGCCGGTGGTGTGCCGCCAGCACCACCCACCCCCGCCGCCGCCACAGGTGCGCCACATGTCCGGCCAGCCGGGTCTTGCCCTGCCCGCCCGGCCCATGGATCAGACGCACCGCGACGTCCTGCCGCGTGCCGGTGTCCCGCCAGTCCGCCAGCTCCGCCAGCAACTCGCGGCGGCCGGTGAAGGTGACGAGCGCATGAGTGGCCCGCAGCAGCTCACTGGGCTGCGCCCGCGCCTGACCCGCCGTCGGAGGCGGCGCCGGCGCGGGCCACAGGGCCCACCGGTACGGCTCCTCGCCCCCATACACGATGAGGTCTCCGGCCGCCTGGTAGATCCGGGCCAGCCCCGAACCCTCCGCATGCTGGATCACCTTGCGTGACCCGCGTGCCGGCTTCACCGCGTGCCGATGTCGCGGCCGGCCTGATCCACCTGCCCGTCCTCGATGGCCGTGGCCTGCTGCCACACCGGGTGCGCCGCGCCGGCGGCGGTGCCACCCACCGCGTCGGCGTCGTCGCTGCCTCCGAGCCGGCGCGCCGACCCGGCGTTGATGTCGCGCCCGGCCTGAAAGACCCGGCCACGCCCGGTGGCCTCGGCTCGCTGCCGCACACCGCCGCCTCTCCGCTCAGTGGTCAGCCCGTACACCGCCACCCCCAGCCCCACCAGGGCGACGAACAGCCCGATCACACTGGCCAGCTTGTCCGCCTTGTCCAGCCCCACCTGCGACAGGTAGACGCCCAGCGCCGCCAGGGCCGCCACCGCGACCCCGCCTCCACCCCATACCGGTCTCCATCCGCGCATACCGGCATCATCAACCACCTATCAGCAGCACGCCATGTGGTTGATCGACAACGCATCGGACGTCTCGCGCTTTCAGGTTTCGTGGACGCGGCCGTCCTCGGCGACGACGCGGCGTGTCGTGCGGACGGCCTTCAGCATGCGCCGGTCGTGGGTGACGAGCAGCAGGGTCCCCGTGTACGAGTCGAGCGCGGACTCCAGCTGTTCGATCGCCGGCAGGTCGAGATGGTTGGTGGGCTCGTCCAGGACGAGCAGGTTGACCCCTCGGGCCTGCAGGAGGGCGAGGGCCGCCCTCGTACGCTCCCCCGGCGACAGCGTGGCCGCGGAGCGGAGCACGTGGTCGGCGCGCAGGCCGAACTTGGCCAGCACCGTGCGGACCTCGGCCGGCGGCAGGTCGACGAGCGCGCCGAACGCGCCGAGCAGCGGCTCGTCGCCCTCGAACAGGGCGCGGGCCTGGTCGACCTCGCCGACGACCACACCGGGACCGAGCGCCGCCGTCCCCTCGTCAAGGGGGACCCGGCCGAGCAGCACGCCGAGCAGGGTGCTCTTGCCCGAGCCGTTCGCGCCGGTGATGGCGACCCGGTCCGCCCAGTCGATCTGCAGGTCGACGGGCCCGAGCGTGAAGGCGCCACGCCGCACCACCGCGCCGCGCAGCGTCGCGACCACGGCCCCGGAGCGGGGCGCGGCGGCGATCTCCATCCGCAGCTCCCACTCCTTGCGCGGCTCCTCGACGACCTCCAGCCGCTCGATCAGCCTCTCGGTCTGCCGGGCCTTGGCCGCCTGCTTCTCTGTGGCCTCGGTGCGGAACTTCCGCCCGATCTTGTCGCCGTCGGGGGCCTTGCGGCGCGCGTTCTTGACGCCCTTCTCCATCCAGGCGCGCTGGGATCGGGCGCGGGCCTCCAGGGACGCCCTGGTGTCGGCGTACTCCTCGTACTGCTCGCGGGCGTGCCTGCGGGCGACCTCGCGCTCCTCCAGGTAGGCGTCGTAACCGCCGCCGTACGCGCGGACCTGCCGCTGGGCCAGGTCGAGCTCGACCACCCTGTTGACCGTACGGGCGAGGAACTCGCGGTCGTGGCTGACGACCACGGTGCCGGCGCGCAGTCCCGTCACGAAGCGTTCGAGCCGGTCCAGGCCGTCGAGGTCGAGGTCGTTGGTGGGCTCGTCGAGCAGGAACACGTCGTAACGGCTGAGCAGCAGCGAGGCCAGCCCCACCCGGGCCGCCTGGCCGCCGGACAGGGACGTCATCTCCTGCTCCAGGCCGACCGTGAGCCCGAGGTCGGCCGCCACCTCCGCGGCCCGCTCCTCAAGGTCGGCGCCGCCGAGGGCGAGCCAGCGGTCGAGGGCCTCGGCGTACGCGTCGCCGGGGTCGCCGCTCACGAGCGCCTCGGTGGCCGCGTCGAGGGCCCGCTGCGCGGCGGCGACCCCGGTGCGGCGGGCGAGGAAGGCGGCGACGGTCTCACCGGGCCGCCGTTCCGGCTCCTGCGGCAGATGGCCGACGTTGGCGGTGGGCGGGCTGAGCCGTACGCCGCCGTGCTCGGGCGCGTCGAGGCCGGCCAGCAGGCGCAGCAGCGTCGACTTGCCCGCGCCGTTCGCCCCCACCAGCCCCACGATGTCCCCGGGCGCGACGACCAGATCGAGATCCGCGAACAGGACGCGGTCGCCGTGCCCGGCGGCGAGCTCCTTCGCGACAAGAGTGGCGCTCATCAGGACACCGACCCTACTGCGTCCCGTGTGGTCAGAGGTCCTCGGCGAGTGCGAGCAGGCGGGTGACCGTGTTCCAGTTGCGCGTGGTCGCCGGGCCGGTCGAATACCTCTCCATGAGAGGCGGCAGCTTGGGACGCCGCAGCCCGTCGGGGAAGTAGACGTACAGCTCCCGCTCGCCCATCCGCATCTCCTCGGGGGCGTACGCCGCCGGATCGATGCTCGCCAGCCCCTCCCGGTCCGGCGGCCGGGCCAGGAAGACCACGGCGAACCGGGCGGGGTCCCGGACCTCCAGGGGGTTGCGCTCCACCACGCCGCGCAGCTGCTCGGCCGTACGGACGATCACGGCGGCGGACAGGCCGAGCTCCTCCCGAAGCCCGCGCTCGATCGCGGCGGAGATCGACCCGGCGTCCCCGACCGCCGTGAACAGGGCGTTCCCGCTGCGCAGGTGCGTGCGCACGTTCCCGTACCCGAGCCGTTCCAGCAGTGCCCGCAGGTCGGCCATCGCCACCGTGGTGGCGGGGCTGACGTTGATGCCGCGCAGCAGCGCCACGTACCGCATCGCATCGCCTCCTTCCCGCGGGAAGCTACCGCCCGTTCTTGTCAGACTGCGTCAGGTTTCGGACTGCCCCCGTCACCCGTAGATCGCAAATTTTCGTTGTTCGTGGACGTGTTCGGCTGTGTGCCGTCAGTATTGATCTGGATTTCGTTGGTTCGTCTGCGGGGCGGCTGGGGGCCGCCGCGGGTTTGCGAGAGAACCGGGGGTGACGGCCGGTCCACCATCGGGAACAAGCGCTCTGCGTCACCTGATCATCGACCGGTACCCGCGCGGCGAGGTCGGCACGGACCGCCGTCCGGAACTCGGTGCGACCGAAAGACATCTGATCGCGACGAGAGGAGTGCCGATGTTGACCGAAGCCCTCGCGGCATTGGCCGCCAGCGGCGGGGCGGCCCTGGCAGAGGCCATGGCGACCGATGCCTGGCAGGCCGCCCGTAACGGGATGGCCCGGCTGTTCGGCCGCCAGGGATCCCAGCGTCAGGCCGCCATCGAGGCCCAACTAGATGGCAACGTCGTCCTGGTGGAGCGGGCCAGCGATCCCGCCCGGGCCCGGCGAAGGCTGATGTCGCTATGGGAGGAGGAGCTGGTCCAGCTGCTGGACGAGCACCCCGAGGCCGAAGCCGACCTGCGGGAACTCATCACCCACATACATGATGCGCTGCCCAGCGCGCAGCAGCGGGTGCAGAACTTCCAGTACAACATCGCCCGTGACGGCTCCCGCCAGTTCGCGGTACAAGGGGGCGACATCATCTACCACGACTCCCCTTCCTCCGGCCTTCACCACCCCTCCTCACAGCCGGGTGCGGCGGACGGCGGTTCGGACAGCTCACGGTGACTGCGATGGACGGCGCTTCCAGCCCGATGGGGCGTCTGCAGAGCGCGCACCAGCAGGTGTGGGCCGAAAGCGGCTTCGCCTACGGAGTGATCGGCGCGGACCTGCACGTCTTCGGAGACGGCAGGCCGGTGTACCTGCTCAGGGAGGCCGGCGGGCGGGCGGGCCTGAGGCTCGCGGTGGACGGCCACGGGCTGCCGGCGCAGCCGAGCCATCTGCTCAACGCCCGTCACGCCGTGGTGGACTTCACCGGCCGCAACGACGAGGTCGGCGAGCTGACCGCCTGGTGCGACGGCGGCGGTGCCCGTGCGGTCCGCTGGCTGCACGGCCCCGGCGGCCAGGGCAAGACCCGCCTGGCCGGACACCTCGCCGCGTCGGCGGCCGACGACGGCTGGAAGGTGATCGTCGCCGAACACGCGCCGGCCCGGGTAGTCGACGCCGAGGAGCAGACCAGTCACGACCTGCGTCTCGGGGCCGCCCGCGGGTTGCTCATGTTGGTCGACTACGCCGATCGCTGGCCGCTGGCCCATCTGACGTGGCTGTTCAGCAACAAGGTGCTCGATCAGAATGTGCCGGTGCGGGTGCTGCTCCTCGCCCGGAACGAGCACGTCTGGCCCGCTCTGCGCCATGCCCTCACCCAGGCCGGCTGGCCGCCCGAGGCCTGCATCACCCAGTCGCTGGGCGCCCTCCCGAACGCGAAGGACGCCCGCGGCGACATGTTCGTCGCCGCACGGGACTGTTTCGCCCGCCGCTATGGGCTGGCGGAAGCGGCGGCGATCCGCGTGCCTGACTGGCTGGAGCGTGAGGAGTTCGGCCTCACCCTGGCGGTGCACATGGCGGCGCTGGTCGCCGTCGACCGCCATGCCCGCAGCGCGCCCCCACCGGCGCCGCGGGAGGACGACATGACGGCCCTGACCGCCTACCTCCTGGAGCGGGAGAGCCTCCACTGGCACGCCCTGCACGGCGCCGTCGACTCCCTGGCTGGCGCATGCGGCACATTCGACACCCACCCGACCCAGATGCGCCGGGCCGTGTTCACCGCCGTACTCACCGGCGCCCTGGGCTATCGGGACGCCAGAGCCGTGCTGGACGCCGTCGGTGTCGGCGGCGATACCGACCGGGTGCTCACCGATCACGCGTTCTGCTACCCGCCCGCCGATCCCCGCACGGTGCTGGAGCCGCTCTACCCCGACCGTCTGGCCGAGGACTTCCTCGCCTTGTGCCTGCCCGGCCATGACCTGCCCGAGCACAGGCCGGAAGCGTGGGCCGCCGACGCCCCCGAGATGTTACTCACCCCTCCGTCCGGCGATGGAGCGCTGCCGCCGTACGCCGCCAGAGCGATCACGTTCCTCACCGCGGCCAGCGAACGCTGGCCGCACCTGATCCCCACCCTGGAAGCGCTTGAGCGTCTCCTCCCCGAAGATCCGGATGAGGCGGCCGTCGACCTCGCCGTCGCCGCGGCCGACCTGGCCGACCGCCTCGCGCATCACCGCCTGCCGACGCTCACCGATCCCGCCGCCCGCGCCGAGCTGCACGACACCCTGGGCCGCTGGCTCAGCCGGGCCGGCAGGGAGGAGAAGGCGGCCGCCGCGCTCAGGGAGGCCACGCGGTTGTACCGCCCGCTGGCCGCCACCGACCCACAGACCTTCGAGCCCAGACTCGCCGAGGCGGCCTTCCACCTCGCCATGGAGCTGGCCCTCGGGGGCATCGTGCCCCAGCCGGACGACTTTGCGGGCGTGAACTACCTATCCGCCGGCGGTGATGCGCTGCGGCCGGGCCTGGCCCGCCCGGACGAGGCGCTGGCGGCGTTCCGCGAAGCCGTCGAGATTTTCCGCCGGCTCGCCCGCGACGACCCCGCCGAACACCAGGGGCACCTGGCCGGCGTGTTCTGCATGATTGCACTCTGTGGGCCGTCGCTGGGAGCCTCAGAGGAGTCGCTGGCCCTCGCGCGCGAGGGCGTCGACCTCGTCAGCCAGCTGGGGCGCGCCCAGGAGAACCTGGGTAAGGAGTACTCGCACAACGTCGCAGCGGCGCTGATGGCCCTCGCGGGCAATCTGGTGAGCTCGGAACCAGAGCAGGCGGCAGCTCTCGCCCATGAGTCCATTGAGATCCTCCGCCGACTCGCCCACGAGAACCCCGTCGAACCCGAACATACGGACAGTCTCTACGGAATGCTGCCCTTTCAGGCCGGGGTGCTGCTGCGACTCGGCCAGGCGGAACCCGCCATCGCCGCGCTCGCCGAGGCGGTGCGGATCCATCGCCGCTTGAATCAGGGGAAGGACCCGGACGGCCGCGATGCCTGGCAGGCCACGTTCTACGCGGCGCTCGGCCTGGTGTTGCTGCAAGGGACCGAGGCCGACGTAGAGACCGGCCTGGAGACGGCCTTACAGGTATTCCGCCACGAGGCCCGGGCCAACCCCACCACCCATGGGACGGCGCTGTATAACGCGTTCCTCGCACTCGACTTGCTACTGCGTCGGCGGGAGCGATGGGACCTCGTCCTGGCCGGGCAGCGCGATGCCATCGCCTTTCTAAGGCACTCGGACGACGCCACCGATCTCCTCGGCGTGTTGGGCGCCAACGCCACCGTTCTGGCGATGCTGGGGCGGTGGGACGAGACGCTGGACGTGATCGGCGAGATCGCCGAGGAGCTCCAGCGGGAAAGCACCGCTGGGCTTGAGCAACGCCTTGAGGCAGTGCTCACGGCGATGGCCGCTTACGGGTCAGTGGGCGAGTTCTCAGGCGACAATTACAGGAGGGTGGCGCAGGACGAGGGCGTCGCCATGCTGAACCAGATAGCGGCGGCGTACCGTCAGCGCACCCACGGCGACGCACACAGGCGCGACCATGGCCTGGCCGTCACGCTGAAGATGCTGGCCGAGGCGCTGTGGATCCTGGGCCGACCATGGGAGTCCCTCGCCGCCGGCGAGGAGGCCGTAGAGGTCCGCCGCCGGCTGGCGCGGGGCGGATCCGCCGAGCATGAGGGCCACCTCGCGCTCGCGCTGAGACGCCACGCCGAGAAGTCAGGGCGTCTCAGACGCCCCGCACAGGCAGTGGCTGCGGCGAAGGAGGCTGCCGCGGTCTATGGACGCCTCTCGCAGAACGACTACGCCTTCGCCAAGTCGCTGCGCCTTCTTACGGTCAACCTGTGCCGGTTGTGTCCGCCGGATGCCCTGGATCCGGCGCGGCGGTCCGTCGATCTGGCAAGACGGGTGGATGACGAGCTGTACAAGCACGAGCCCAATCTCGTCATCGTGCTGGATACGCTCGCCGGGCTCCTCCATGAGCTGGGGCAGGAAGAGGAGGCGCGCGCCGCGGCGAGCCGGGCGGGCGAGCTACGCGAGGAAATCGCCGCCCGTGGCGACTCGTCGCGGAGTAACCGCTGATCGTCGCTCGGCGCGCCAACACGACCGTTCGGCGATCGGTGATCTCCCTGTTACCCGGGCTTCCTTACGCTGCCGCCGAGTAACCGTCCCGCTGGTCCGCGTGACGGCCCGTCACGCGGAGCTGCCGGGCACGCCTGGTCCGTGTCCGATTGGAGAACGTGTGACGACCCCCCGCGACGACCGCGGCCGGAGCCCGGACTACAGTCCGCTCAACTGGCTGCTCCTGCTGCCGATCGTGATCCCGCTCCTCCCGCCCCTGTTCAACGCGGTGGAACCGCGGCTGTTCGGCATCCCGCTGTTCTACTGGCTGCAGCTCGCCTTCATCATCCTCGGTGTCACCACGACCACCCTCGTCTACCGCGCGACGAGGAGGAACCGGTGAAGACCACCGAGATCGTCATCTTCACGATCCTGTTCCTGGCCGTGAGCGGCCTGGGCTTCGTGGCCGCTCGCTGGCGCCGCCCGGACGACCTCGCCAGCCTGAACGAATGGGGCCTCGGCGGGCGCAGCTTCGGCAGCTGGATCACCTGGTTCCTGATCGGCGGCGACCTCTACACGGCGTACACCTTCGTGGCCGTGCCCGCCCTGATCTTCGGCGCGGGCGCCATGGGCTTCTACGCCGTGCCGTACACGGTGGTCGTCTACCCGATGGTGATGCTCGTGCTGGTCCGGCTGTGGTCGGTCTCGCACGTGCACAACCTCGTCACGCCGGCCGACTTCGTCCGGGTGCGCTTCGGCTCCCCCACGCTGGCGCTGCTCGTGGCGATCACCGGCATCGTCGCGACCATGCCGTACATCGCGCTGCAGCTCGTCGGCATCGAGGCGGTGCTGAAGACGATGGGGCTGACGGGCGACCTGCCGCTGATCATCGCGTTCGCGATCCTCGCGGCCTACACCTACCAGTCCGGGCTGCGCGCCCCCGCGCTGATCGCGTTCGTCAAGGACTCGCTGATCTACGTGGTGATCCTGGTCGCGATCATCTACATCCCGGCCAAGCTCGGGGGGATGGGCTCGGTCTTCGACGCCGCGAAGGCCAAGTTCGACGCCGCCGGCAGCGGCGGCATCACGCTCAACGCCAACAACCAGCTCCAGTACGTCACGCTCGCGTTCGGCTCGGCGCTGGCGCTGTTCCTGTATCCGCACAGCGTCACCGGCATCCTCGCCTCGCGGAACCGCAACGTCATCAAGCGGAACATGTCGGCCCTGCCGGCCTACAGCCTGCTGCTCGGCCTGATCGCGCTGCTGGGCTACATGGCCATCGCGGCCGGGATCACGCCCATCGGCAAGGACAACAACACGATCGTGCCGCGGCTGTTCGACGCGATGTTCCCCGACTGGTTCGCCGGGGTCGCGTTCGCCGCCGTCGGGATCGGCGCGCTCGTGCCCGCCGCCATCATGTCGATCGCCGCGGCCAACCTGTTCTCCCGCAACATCTACAAGGAGTACGTCAACCGGAACGCGACCCCCGCCCAGGAGGCCACGGTCAGCAAGGTCGCGTCGCTGGTCGTGAAGGTGGGCGCGGTGCTGTGCATCCTGCTCATCGACCCGCAGTTCTCGATCGACCTGCAGCTCATCGGCGGGGTCATCATCCTGCAGACGCTCCCGTCGGTGGGCCTCGGGCTCTACACCCGGTGGTTCCACCGGGGCGGCCTGATCGCCGGCTGGGCCGCCGGCATGGCGGCCGGGATGCTGCTGCTGTACAACATCGCCAACCCGGCCACCAACCACGCCCACTTCGGCGGCTCGGCCTTCCCCCTGTCGCAGCTCGGGTTCGACACCAAGATCACGGTCTACGCGGGCTTCCTCGCGCTGATCGTCAACCTGGTCGTCGCCGTGCTCGGCACCGTCGTGGCCCGCGCGCTCAAGAGCGCCGACGGCCCGGACGGCACCCGGCCCGGGGACTACTTCGCCGACCAGGGCGACCCGCGCGTCCACGAACTGGAGACGACGGCGCCCGCTTCCTGAGGTCCTGCGCACCTGGCCGCCTGATCTCCGTACCGACTTGTGGCCGGCTTGACGCGGCGGGAAACCCCGCATGGAGCCGGCCACAAGTGCGCGGTGGGACAAAGAGGCATCACCTCGAACACCGAAGGAGCCAAGGATGCCTCTCAGCAACGACCTGGTCGTCACCGGCGGTCACGTGCTCGGCATGGACCCGGCCGTCCCGGACGGCCCCGCCGACGTCGTCGTCCGCGACGGCGTGATCGTCTCGGTCGGTCCCGCCGCCGAGATCCCCCCGGGCGCCGACGTCGTGGACGCCGCCGGCTGCGTGGTGATGCCGGGGCTGGTCGACACCCACCGCCACACCTGGCAGTCGGCGCTGCGCCACATCGGGCTCGACTGGAGCATGATGGACTACCTCGGAGCCGCGTTCCTCCAGCTCGGGCCGAACTTCCGGCCGCAGGACGTCTACGCGGGCACCCTGCTCGGCGCGCTCGGCGCGCTGGAGTCGGGGATCACCACGCTGGTCGACTGGTCCCACATCCAGAACACCCCCGAGCACAGTGACGCCGCCGTGGCCGCGCTGCGCGACAGCGGGATCCGGGGCGTCTTCGCCTACGGCTGGCCGCAGGTCGATCCGCTCCACTGGGTCGGCGACCACAGCGAGGCGGAGCTGCCCGCCGACGTCCGCCGCGTCAGGGACGTGCTCCGCGACGACACCGCCCGCGTCACGATGGCCCTGGCGGCGCGCGGCCCCGAGATGTCGGCCCCCGCCGCCGCCCGGCGCGACCTGCTGCTCGCGCGGGAGCTCGGCCTGCGGGTCACCATGCACGTCGGCTCCGCCGACAAGATCGGCAGCGTCGGGTGGCTGTACGACGAGGGCCTCCTCGACGAGACGGTCACCCTGGTGCACGCGAGCGCGACCGGCGACGACGAGCTGAAGGCCGCCGCCGGTGCGGGCGCGACCGCGAGCGTGTCGCCGTTCATCGAGATGACGATGCCCGGGCTCGGCACGCCCGCGACCGGCCGGCTCCTGCGGGCGGGCGTCGTCACCGGCCTCAGCTCCGACACCGAGGTCGCCACCTCCGGAGACATGTTCACGCAGATGCGCGCCGCACTGGCCCACCACAGGTTCACCCAGGACCCGGCGCCGCTGACCGCCGGCGACCTGCTGCGGATGGCCACCGCCGACGGCGCCGCGGTGGCCGGGCTCGCGGGCGTCACCGGCAGCCTCACGCCCGGCAGGCGGGCCGACCTGATCGTGCTCACGGCCGGCACCCCCGCCGTGGCGCCGGTGCTCGACCCCCGCGCGGCCGTCGTCCTCGCCGGCCACCCCGGGATGGTCCGCACGGTCGTCTGCGACGGCGTGGTCGTCAAGCGGGACGGCGCGCTCACGGGACCGGTCGGCCGGGCCATGGACGCCGCGAAGGCGAGCCTCGCCCACCTCCGCGGAGCCGTGCCCGGACTGCCCGTGGCCTGACGCCGCGATGCCGGCCGGTGATCGTGGCACAATCCCGGCATGGCGGTCATGTTCCGGGTGCTGGGCCCGGTCGAGGCGTACGTCGACGGCGTTCCCGTCGACCTCGGCGGGCCACGGCCCCGGCTGCTGGTGGCCCGTCTGCTGATCGCCAGGGGCGCGACCGTTTCGGTGGACGCGATCCTCGACGACCTGTACGACGGCGCGCCGCCGCCGCGCGCCCACAACACGTTGCACAGCTACATCTCCACCCTGCGCCGGGTGCTCGAACCCGGCCGCGCTCCCCGCACGCCGTCGTCCGTGCTCCTCAGCCGCCCTCCCGGGTACGCGCTCGGGCCGCACGAGGTGGACGCGGAGGAGTTCGTCCGCCTGGCCCAGACCGGCGAGCCCGAACGCGCGCTGGCCCTGTGGCGCGGCATGCCGTACGAGGAGTTCGGCGACGTGCCCTGGCTCCGGCCGGAGATCGAGCGGCTCGCCGAGGCTCACCTCGTGACGCGGGAACGGCTCCTGGCCGGACGGATCGGCGACCCGCACGTGGTGGGCGAGCTGGAGGCCCTGGTGGCCGCGCACCCCCTGCGCGAAGGGCTGTGGGAGCTGCTCGCCCGCACGCTCTACGCCCTCGGCCGGCAGGCGGACGCCCTGGAGGCGTTGCGCACGGCCCGGTCCCACCTGGCCGAGGAGCTCGGCCTCGACCCCGGCCCGGCGCTGCGGCGGCTGGAGGAGGCGATCCTCGCCCAGGACCCGGCCCTCGACGGTCCCGGCACCGTACGGCGGGGCCCGGCCGCACCGGCGGAGGCGCCGGCGGCGGACCGGCCGGAGCGGCGGACCGTCGGCCGGGGCACGCAGCTCGACCGGCTCGGCGAGCTGGCGCGCGACGTGACCGGAGGAAGGCCGAGGATCGCGGCGATCTCCGGTGAACCGGGGATCGGCAAGACGTGGCTGACGGAGGCGTTCGCGGAGCGGCGGGCCGCCGAGGGCTGGCTGGTCGCCTGGGGCAGGTGCCACGAGACCTCCGGCGCGCCCGCCCTGTGGCCGTGGCAGCAGGTCGTCGGGGATCTCGCGGCCCGGGTGCCCCCTTCCCCGGCCCAGGCCGCCGCCCTGCGGGTCCTGCTCGGTGACACCGCGCCGGCCGGCACGGCGCCGCCCGGCGATCGGCAGGCCGAGGCGGGCGAGGCCCGGTTCCGGCTGCACCAGGCCACCGCGGCGTACCTGGAGACGGCCGCGGCCGACCGGCCGCTGCTCGTGGTGATCGACGACCTCCAGTGGGCCGACACGGCCTCGCTCGGCCTGCTGTCCGACCTCCCGATGCTGCTGCGCGGCAGGGTCGCGATCGTGGTCACCGTACGGTCCGGCGAGGGCCCGGCCGCGGTGCACGACACGCTCGGCCTGCTGGGGAGGCACGACGCCCTCCGGCTGCCGCTGGCCGGGCTCGGCTCCGCCGCGGTCGCCGAGCTGTCCGGGCTGCACGACGCGGCGAGCGTGGCGGCGCTCGCGGAGCGCACCCGGGGAAATCCGCTGTTCATCCGCGAGACCCTCCGCCTGGCCGAGGACCAGGGCATCGAGAAGGCGCTCACCGGGGTGCCCGAGGGCCTGGCCGACGTGCTGCGCCGCCGCCTGCTCCGCCTGCCCGCGCCGCACCGCCCCGCGATCGACGCGGCGGCCGTGCTCGGCACCGGCGCGGACCGGAGGCTGGTGGCCGAGGTCGTCGCGGACACCTCGGACGCGGACGTCGACGTGGACGAGGCGCTCGACGCCGCGACCGCCCTTCGCGTTCTCGGCGAGGACCTGCGCTTCACCCACGATCTGGTCCGGGAGACGGTCTACGCCGACATCCCGCCGCGCCGCCGCGCCGGGCTGCACCTGGCCGCGCTCCGGGCGCTCGAACTGCGGCCGGGGGCCGACCTCGCGGTCCTCGCCAGGCACGCGATGGCCGCCGGACCCGCCGCCGCGGCGGACGCGGTGCGCTGGGCGTCGGCCACGGCGGGGCAGGCGGCGGGACGGCACGCGTACGAGGACGCCGCGCAGTGGTGGCGCCGGGCGGTCGAGGCGCACGGGACGCTGCCCGGCGCGGACCCCCGCGAGCATGTCGAGCTCCTGCTCCATCTGGTCCGCGCGCAGCTCGCCGCCGGTCACGGCTTCTCGGCCAGGCAGACCCGCGCGGAGGCGGTGCTCGCGGCCGACAGGTCGGGCGACCCGCTGCTCGCCGCGCGGGCGCTGACCAGCCTGGACGCTCCGGGGTTGTGGAAGTTCTACACCTACGGCGACATCGAGCTGCACACCGTGCGGCGGATCGAGGACGCCCTCACCGCGCTGCCCGAGGGGGACTCGGAACTGCGCTGCAGGCTGCTCGGATGCCTGGGGATGGAACGTTACGACGGCTCGGCCGACCCTCGCTGCGACACCGCCACGGCCGAGGCGCTGGCGATGGCCCGCCGTCTGGTGGCTTCAGGGGAGGCCGGTCCGGAACTGCTGGCGATCAGCCTCAACGCACGGTATCTGGGCGTGCAGCTTCCCGAGCACATGGCGGAGCTCGACGCGATCGGCGAGGAGCTCACCCGGCTCGGGCTGCCCGGGTTCGAGCTGCTCGGTTACATGATCAGGGAGCGGACCCGGATCGACCTGTTCGACGTGGCGGGCGCCGACCGGGCCGCCGAGCGGGCGGGGGTGCTGGTCGAGCGGCTCGACCTGCCCTGGCCCCGGTTCCAGCACCTCATCTGGACCGGGACCCGGCGGCTCCTCGACGGGGACTTCGACGGCGCGGGCGAGGCGTACGCCGCCGCGGCCGAGGCCGGTGAGCGGCTCAACCTGTGGCACACGAGCAGCACGCTCTCCTCCGCGCTGCTCACGCGGCACTTCGCGATGCGCGACTTCGAGGGCGCCGACGAGCTGATGACGCACTACTCCCCCTTCCCCGCCCATCGGCAGGTGATGGGCGTGCTCATCGCCGATTCGCGGGGCGACCACACGGCGGCCGAGGCGGCACGCGAGCAGGGCTGGCACGCGCTGCCGCGCGACTTCGGCGAGCTGCCCGGGATGTGCCTGCTGGGCGAGGCCCAGATCGTCGCGGGCGACCACGAGGCGTGCGCCCGGACCTATCGCAGGCTTCTGCCGTACGAGGACAGGATCGCCTTCGGGGCCGGGACGTTCTGCGCCGGGCCGGTCGGTTACTACCTGGGGCGGCTGGCCCACCTGGGCCGGGCCGCCGGGCCGGAGACGGCGCGGGCGCATCTGGAGGCGGCCGGGAAGCGGTGCGCGGCGGCCGGGCTGACCTGGTGGGCGGCGCGCATCGCCGCCGAGCGCGAGGCCGTACGCGGATGACGACCGGGTGGTGAGCGGGCCGCAAGCCGGCGTTGAGTCGCGGTGAAGGCGGGTCCCGCATCGTGGGGCCATGACAACACCGACGCAGACCCGGCGCCGACCGGGCGAACCCGCTCCCGACCTCGTCACGTTCCTCGTCTTCCACGCCGGCCTGCGGCGCGAGTTCGGCAGGCTGGCCGAGGTCCTCGACCGCTGCGACCCCCGCGACGCGCGGCGCCGCGCGGTCGTCGACGAGCACCTCGCGCTGCTGCTGCGGGCCCTGCATCATCACCACACCGAGGAGGACGAGGCGATCTGGCCGCTGCTGCGCGATCTCGTCCCGGAGGCCCGCGCGGTGCTGGACCGGCTGGAGGCCGACCATCAGGAGATGGACGCGGTCATCGGCAGGCTCTCCGCCGGCGGCCGGCCCGTTCGCGAGGTCGCCACCGACCTGCGCGCGCTCGACCGGCTGCTCAACACCCACCTCGACCTGGAGGAATCCGAGGTCGTTCCGCTGATCAGGGAGCACGTCAGCGCGGCCTGGTGGGAGGAGTCGGGCAAGAAGGTCAGCAAGAGCCACGGCCGCGACCTCCCGATGCTCGCCGCCTGGCTGGTCGACGTGGCCACCCCCGCCGACCGCGAACACATCTTCGCCACCGCCCCGGCGATCATGCGGATCCTCTACCGGCTCTCCTGGCGCCGCGCCTACGAGCGCCGGGTGTCGCAGGTCTACGGGTGAGCCGCGGTCACTGCCCCCGCGACGCGGACGGTGCCCGGCGCGCCCCCTCGGCGGCGGTGCCGCCGGGCGCCGAGGCGGGCGTCCGGTGCGCCTGGCAGTGACCGGCTCTGCTTCACACGGCCGCCGCGACCGCGGCGGCGACGAAGAGCACCTGCAGGGCGGTGCGTGCGGGCAGCGGAGTCACCGGCTTTCCCGCCAGGGTGAGGCCGCGGCGCGCCGCCGAGACGTTGGCCGGGAACATGGCGATCATCAGCAGCGCGAGCCCGATCGCGGCGTACGGCGCGGTCGGCGGCAGCAGCAGCCCGGCCGCGCCGGCCAGCTCCAGCACCCCGGTGAGGGTGACCAGCAGGGCGGGCCGGGGGAACGCCGCGGGGATCATGGCGACGAAGTCCCGCCGCCACGAGGGCAGGAAATGCGGCACACCGGTGAAGACGAACATCAACGCCAGCGCGCCGCGCAGCGCGGGCTGCCAGCCGTCGAGCATGTCGACGCCCGCCAGGCCCAGCAGCCGCAGGGCGGCGAAACCCCCGATGAGGGCGATGAAGGGAACCATCCCTCCTCCAATCTTGTCATTGGCTAGATTGGGGGAGGCTCCGGCATCTTGTCAACGTCAAGATAGAGTGGGCGGCCCAAGGCAGCGCAGCACGGAGGTGAGCAAGATCAACGGGCCGGCCTACCATCACGGCAACCTGCGGCGGGCCGTCCTCGACGCCGCCCTCCAGGCCATCGGCGAGTCCGGTCCGGCCGGATGGAGCCTGCGCGAGCTGGCCCGCCGTGCGGGCGTCTCGCATGCCGCGCCCGCGCACCACTTCGGCGACAAGACGGGACTGCTGACGGCCGTGGCCGCCGAGGGCTTCGAGCTGTTCGCCGACAGCCTGGAACGCGCGGCCGGGGACGACGTATTCGCGGTGGGGGTGGCCTACGTGCGCTTCGCCATCGACCACAGGCCCTACTTCGAGGTGATGTTCCGTCCGGAGCTGTATCGCGCGGACGATCCCGGGATGCGCTCGGCGCGTGAGCGTGCCGCCCATGTGCTCGTCACCAGCGCCGGCGCGCTGTCGCCGAGCCCGGCGCAGGACCGGCTGACCACGATCGCGGCGTGGTCGCTCGCCCACGGCTTCGCCGGCCTGTGGCTCAGCGGCTCCCTGCCGGAAAGCGCCCAGGGCGATCCGGAGACGATCGCCCGCGCGCTCGTCGAGCTCGTGTTCGGTCCCTGGGCGGGACCGGATCGGGGTAGGCGGCCTGGAGAGCCGCCGGAATTGTGACTATGCCGGGGCATGGAACGATCCCTATGCTCTCCTCGAAATGGTTCGTTTATGGGTTCTCGGCCAGTTCCGGGCCGAAGTGGGCGGGCATCCGGTCGACCTCGGACCGCCGCTCCAGCGGGCGGTGCTGGCGAGACTGGTCTGCGCCGGCGGGCACGTCGTCTCGACCGACCGGTTCATCGACGATCTGTGGCAGGGCCAGCCTCCGCCGAAGGCCCTCGGCGCCCTGCAGGTCTACATCTCCAACCTGCGCCGCGCCCTCGAACCCGGCCGCGCACCGCGGACTCCGGCGAAGGTCCTGGTGACCGCTCCCCCCGGATATGTGCTGCACCTCGACGCCGGCGCCGTGGACGCGTGGCGCTTTCCCACGCTGATGGACGCGGCGTCGGGCCTCCTCAGCGGGGGGCAACCGGCCGAGGCGCTGCGCACGGTCGACGAGGCCCTCTCGCTGTGGAGGGGATCCGCCTTCGCCGAGTTCGGCGACGAGGACTGGGCGGTGCCGGAGGCGGCCCGGCTGGAAGAGATGAGAATGCTGGCCGCCGAGTATCGCGCGGAGGCGAAGCTCGCGCTCGGCCGGCACGCCGAGATCGTGCCGGAGCTGGAACGGCATGTCGCCGACCATCCGCTGCGCGAGGACGCCGTACGTCTCCTGGCCCTCGCCTACTACCGCTCGGGACGGCAGGCCGACGCCCTGGCGGCGCTGCGCAGGACCCGGGCCAAGCTGGCGGAGGAGCTGGGTATGGACCCCGGCCCCGCCCTGCGCGCTCTCGAGGCCGGCATCCTCACGCACAGCGAAGCCCTCGACGCGCCGAAGACCGCCGCCGCGCCGGTGAGTCTCACCCCGCCGCCGGCCGCTCAATCCCCGGCCACACCGTCCCCCGCCGCACCGCCGGCCGACAATCGGCCGGCCCGGATGATCGGCCGTACGGCGGAGCTCGGCCGCCTGGTCTCCGCCGCCGAGCAGGCCGGGCACGGGTTCCGCGTGGCCTGGCTGGGCGGCGACCCCGGCGCGGGCAAGAGCACGCTGGCCGACGCCCTGCTGCGGCGCCTCGCGGACGAGGGCTGGCGGACCGCGGTCGGCCGGTGCCCGGAGACGCTCGGCGGCGTGCCGCCCGCGTGGGCGTGGACGGAGGTCCTGCGGACCCTGTTCGCGGTCCATCCTCCCGACCCCGGGACGGAGGCGCGGCTCGCGCCCCTGTTGCGGGAGGACTCCCCCGGCGCCGGCCAGTTCCTGCTGGCCCAGGCGGTGGGCGACTACCTGGAGAGCGTTGCGGGGCCGCTGCTGCTCGTGCTGGAGGACGTCCACCGCGCCGACGACGCCACCTTGCAGCTGCTGCGTCACCTGGCGGCGAGGCTGGCGGGCGTCCCCGTTCTGGTGGTCCTCACGCACCGGCCGTCGGAGGCGGGCGACCACCTGATGGCGGCGGGGGCCGCCCTGGCCGTGCAGACGGCGGAGAACGTGACGCTCGCGGGGCTGGACGAGGACGACGTCCGCCGCCTGCTGCTGGAACGCTCCGGCCTTGAGGCCGGCCCGCACACGGTCCGCACGGTCGCCGAACGGACCGGCGGCAACCCGCTGTTCGTGGCCGAGACCGCCCGCCTGATGGCGACGGAGGGAGCCGCGGCGGCCCACTCGCTGCCACCCGGGGTCCGCGACCTCATCCGCAGGCGGATCGCCCGCCTTCCCGCGACCGCGCAGACGACGCTGCGCAACGCCGCCGTCATGGGCCGGGACGCCGACGTCGACGTGCTGGTCGCCGTGCAGAACGCCGACGAGGAGACCGTCCTCGACGGCCTGGAGGCGGGGGTGCTCGCCGGGCTGCTCACCGAGCCGGCTCCGGGCATGGTGCGGTTCACCCATGTGCTCGTCCGCGAGACCCTCTACGAGGACATCCCCCGGCTGCGCCGTACCCGGCTGCACGCGAAGGTCCTCACCGCGCTGGAACGGGTGCACCCGGGCGACGTCGGCGCGCTCGGCTACCACGCGCTGGCCGCCGCCACGGCGGCCACCGCGCGCGAGGCCGCGCAGTACGCGCGCGAGGCGGCGGCGCAGGCGTCCGGCGTCTACGCCCACAGCGAGGCGGCGAGCCTGCTGGAGGGCGCGCTCGACGCGCTCGAACTGGCGACGGAGCCCGCGGACGACCTCCGGCTCGACCTGCTGTGCCGGCTGGTCTCGGCGCGGGCGAGCGCGGGCGACATCATCCGGGCCACGGCCACCCGCCGGCGCGCCCTGGCGCTGGCCAGACGACTCGGCGACGCCGGGGCCCTCGCCCGTGCGGCGGTCGCCCTCGACGCCCCCATGATCTGGCAGAACGACAACGAGCTCGACGTCGACATCGTGGAGACCATCCACGCCTGCCTGCCCGCGGCGACCGGCGAGCTCAGGTGCCGGCTCCTCGCCGCCCTGACGCAGGAGATGGGCGGCCACGACGAGGAGATCGTCGACAGCGCGAGCGCCGAGGCCGTCGAGATCGCCCGCGGCCTCGGTGATCCCCGGCTGCTGTGCGTGGCGCTCGCCGCACGCTACTGGGCGACCTTCGTGCCGGGCCGCCGCGACGAGCTGGAGCCGGTCGGGCACGAGCTGCTGGAGGTCTCCGCCCGCGAAGGGCTGCTCGGCTACCAGACGCTCGGCCACCACGCGCTGTGCATGGTCGCGCTGGGCCGCAACGACTGGGCCACGGCCGAACGGCACGCCGGGCGGGCGGTGGAATACTCCACGAGCGGCCAGCTGGGCCTCGTCCTGGCCATCATCGCGTTCCTCGACGCCCTCCGCCTCCTGGTGAAGGGGGAGTTCGAGCAGGCCGAGGCGGTCTACACGGTCCTGTCCGACCGGATGGGAGAGGCCGGAGGTCCCAACGCCGCCTCCTTCCGTAGCCTCGCCCGGTTCGTGGTGCGCCTCGCCTGCGGCCGGGCGCACGAGTCGGTGGCCGAGCTCGCCGCCGCCCGCGCCCAGATCCCCGGGGAGATCGACGAGTTCTACGTCAGCGCGCTGGTCGCCGCCGGGCGCCTCGAGGAGGCCCGGTCCGCCTGGCCGGTGGACCGCTGGCCGACGCGGTGGGTCTACCACACGATCAACGTGGCGCTCCGCGCGGGCAACGCGATGGCCCTCGGCGCCCGGGAGGTGGCCGAGGAGTGCTATCGCCTTCTCCTTCCGTTCCGGGAGGAGATGGTCGGCCTGCACACGGTGGCGGTCACGCTCGGCCCGGCCGGTCTCGTGCTGGGGAGGCTGGCGGAGTACCTCGGCGACCCCGCCGCGGCGGCGGAGCACTACGCCACCGCCGCCGGCGTCGCCGGACAGCTCGACTCGCCGCACTGGCGTGCGGAGGCGCTGCGGGCGCGCGAGGAGGTGCTGCGGGCGCTCGACGCGCTGAAACCGTGAGGCCAGAGCCGCCAAGTGGCCGCCAAACAGGCGTTTAGCGGCCGGGGCCACCGTGGTTCCGACACCGATTCGGACATCATGGAGGCTCACCGTGGAGACCCCCGATCTCACCGGGATCCGCATCATCCACCGCGCCATGCGCGGCGACCTGCACCGGCTCCGCGCGCTCGCCGAGGACCTCGAGGCGGGACGCCAGCGGGCGGACCCGGCGCGCGCCGCCGCCATCACCCGCTACGCGGAGGACGTCTGCGGCGCGATCCACCACCACCACAGCAGGGAGGACGAGATCGTCTGGCCGGTCATCGAGCGGTCGGCGGGCACCGCCGTCGACCTCGCCGACCTGTCCGACGACCACTCCGAGCTCGACCCCCTGCTCGAGCGGGTCCGCGTGGCGGCGCGGGCCTTCGCGGGCGGCCGGGCCGTCTCCGAGCTGGCTGCCGCGCTGCGCACATTGTCGGAGCTCATCGACGAGCACATCGAGGAGGAGGAGCGCAGGATCTTCCCGGTCATCGAGAAGTACGTCTCGGCGGCCGACTGGAAGACGATGGAGAAGTCGCTCAAGGGCGGCGGCGACCCGCGTTTCGAGCTCGCCTGGGTCGACCGGTACGCGAGCCCGGAGGAGATGGCCCACATCCGCAGGCTGGCCGGGCCGGTCCTCAGCCTGCTCCTGACGCTGGCGCGGCCCTCCTACCGGCGCCGCCAGCGGCTCGTCTTCGGGAGCTGAGCGGCCGTGGCACGACGTTCCCGTCTGTACAACAGGATCATCCGGTACGTCTGCGACCGGCAGGTCCGCAGTTACCGCAGGACCGGCGGGCGCAGGCCCGCCACCATGCGCGGCATCCCCGTCCTGCTCCTCACGACGCGAGGCCGCAGGACCGGCCTGCCCAGGACCCGGCCGGTCGGCTACGGCAGGGACGGCCGCCGGTTCGTCGTCGTCGCCTCGAACGGAGGCGACGACGCCACTCCCGCCTGGTGGCTCAACCTGCGGGACGACCCGGTCGCGGACATCGAGGTGGGCGGCGACGACGGTCTCACCGTGCTCAGGGTGCGCGCCGTCGAGGCCACCGGCGAGGAGTACGACCGCCTGTGGCGGGCGATGAGCCGGCGGCACCCCGTCTACGAGAAGTACAAGGAGATGACGCGGCGCCGCATCCCCGTGGTGGTGCTCGAACCTCTCGACGCCCTCCCCACGTGATCCGGCCGCCGGAGGGGGCCGTGCCCGGCCCCCGCCCCGGCGCACCCGCGCGCCTATTGGTCCCGGGCGCGCCTGTCCCGGGCGGTGGGGGCGTCGAACTCCTCGTCCGGGACGACCAGCTCGTTGCCGGCCAGACCGGCCTCGCCGGCGACCGCGGCGAGCTCGGAGCCGAGCGACTCGTGGGCGGCGGCGCGGTGCCCGCGGCGGACGCGGTCGGTCAGCAGCGACGACAGGGCGGCCACCAGGCATGCGGCCACGGCGAACCAGAAGGCGATGACCAGGCCCTGGTGGAAGGGACCCGCGATGAGGTGGGGGAAGAACTCCTTGCTCGTCAGATGGGCGCCGCCGTCGGGCAGCCGATCCAGGATGCCGCCGAGGAGCTGCCTGAACGGGTTGTATCCGAGGAACGCCGCGAACAGCACGGCGATCGGCGGCAGCTGGGCGATGCCCTCGGCCTGCGCGGCGGGCACGCCCTGGGCCACCAGCTCGTCGTGCATGGTGTGCGGCAGCGACTGCGCCAGGCCCGCGATCATCAGGCTGAAGAACACGCCGATGGACAGCACCATCGAGGAGTTCTGGAAGGTCGCGGTCATGCCCGCGCCGACGCCGCGGGACTCCGCCGGGACCGAGTTCATGATCTCCGCGCGGTTGGGCGAGGAGAACAGGCCGGACCCGACGCCGTTGACCAGGATGAGCAGCGCGAAGACGCCGTAGCCGAAGTCCGTCGGCAGGGTCATCAGGGCGTAGAAGCTCGCCGCGGTGACCAGGGCGCCGCCGACCGTGAACTTCCGCGGCCCGAACCGGTCCGACAGCCAGCCGGAGACGGGCGCCGACAGCAGGAAGCCCACGGTCAGCGGGATCATGTAGATGCCCGCCCACAGGGGCGTCTCCTCGAAGCTGTAGCCGTGCAGCGGCAGCCAGATGCCCTGCAGCCAGATGATCAGCATGAACTGCAGGCCGCCGCGCCCGAGGGCGGTGAGCAGGCTGGCGACGTTGCCCGCGAGGAACGCCCGGTCGCGGAACAGCGTGAGCCGGAACAGCGGTTCGGCCACCCTGGTCTCGATCCAGGCGAACAGCGCCAGCAGCAGGACGCCCCCGGCGAGCGCGGTGATCACCCAGGGGTTGCCCCAGCCCATCACGCCGGTCCCGTACGGCTGGATGCCGTAGGTGATGCCGACCAGCAGCGCGATGAGGCCGACGGCGAAGGTCGCGTTGCCCCACCAGTCCATCCGCGCCCGGCGCCGCACGCCGTTGTCGCGCAGCTTGACGTACGCCCAGATCGTGCCGAAGACCCCGAACGGCACGGAGACCAGGAAGATCGCCTTCCAGTTCACCGGGGCGAGGACACCACCGATGACCAGGCCGAGGAAGGAGCCCGCGATGGCCGCGATCGAGTTGATGCCGAGCGCGGTGCCGCGCTGGCGGACGGGGAAGGCGTCGGTCAGGATCGCGGTGGAGTTGGCGAACAGCAGCGCGCCGCCGATGCCCTGCACGATCCGCCAGCCGATCAGCCACATCGCCCCGGCGTCGCCGTCCATCCAGGTCAGCGACAGCATGATCGAGCAGAGGCTGAAGACCGCGAACCCGAGGTTGTACATGCGGACCCGGCCGAACATGTCGCCCAGGCGGCCGAACATCACCACCAGCACGGCCGTGACGACCATGAAGCCCATCATCATCCACAGCAGGTAGCCCGTGTTGCCGGGGTCCAGCGGGTTGAGGCGGATGCCGCGGAAGACGTCCGGAAGGGCGATCAGCACGATGGACTGATTGATCGTCACCATCAGGACGCCGAGGGTGGTGTTGGACAGCGCGATCCATTTGTACCGCGAGGACGGCGCCGACTGCGGCGACGCTCCCGCCCGGGACTGGTTCGCTACGGCCACGGAGTGGTTCCCCTCCTCTTGGTCCGCACAGCGCACAACCTGTTCCCTGCGCGACGAGCGGCGGACGAACCGTTAGTTAGGACAACTAAATTACCCCGGCCGGATGACATTGATGTATCCCGGCGTGCGCAACAAAGGCCACCATGGGGCCCTTAAATGCTTTTGGGCGTTATTTGAGGTGTTTTCGGGCGGCGACCATCGTCGTCAGGACGTGAGCGCGCCGGCGATCACATCGGCCACGCTGTCCACGACCGTGCCGCGGTCGAGTCCGGGGTGCTCCAGCCACCAGTCGCCGATCGCCTGCACCATGCCGACGAACGCGTGGCCGAGCACCTGGGCGCGTACCGGGTCGGCGACGCCCTCCTCCGCGAGCATCGCGCCCAGCTCCTCGCCGACGCCGCGAACGATGGCGGCCATCCGCGTGCGGGTGCGGCTGTCCTCCGCGCTGGCCCGGTGGAACAGGAACCGGTAGAGGTTGGGGTTGGCCGAGATGGTCTCGAGGTAGGCGTCGACGGCGGCGCGGGCACGTACGCGGGGGTCGGCCATGGCTTTGGCGAACTCCGGGCGCAGCAGGTCGATCACGACACGCGTGTGGCGTTCCGCGAGAGCCTGGTAGAGGCCGCTCTTGTCCCCGAAGTGACGGTAGAGGATCGGCTTGGTGATTCCCGCCTCCGCCGCGATGGCGGCCATCGACGCGTCCGGGCCTTCCCTGCGGATGACCCGGTCGGCCGCGTCGAGCAGGTCCCTGCGCCGCTCCGGACTCCGGCCGCGCTCCCCTGTGCCGCCCGTCGTGAGCCCCGTCATGAGCACAGCATAGGGTCGTTCCCCGCGTCGCCTGGATCAAGACCCGGGCCGATGGGCGATCACTCCGGTAATGTGCCGGACGCGGGATTTGTGATCGCGGTTTCCGCCGGGTCGGAGGTGCGGGGTGGGCGAGGCGGGCGGGCCGCTGGTGCCGGGCTACGAGGTGCTCGGCATCCTCGGCCAGGGAGGCTTCGGGATCGTGTACCGCGCCCGCCAGCTCGCGGTGGGCCGGGAGGTCGCACTCAAGATCGACAACCGGGTGCTCGTCTCCGACCGCGACCGGCGCAGGTTCATGCGCGAGGTGACGTCCGCCGGCGCCCTGTCCGGCCACCCGCACGTGGCCGACGTCTACGACGCGGGCGTCCTGCCGGACGGCCGGCCGTACATGGTGCTGGAGCTGTGCCCCAACGGGTCGCTCGCCGACCGGCTGCGCGACGGCGGCCCGCTCGGCCCCCGCGAGGTGCGCGACATCGGCATCAAGATCGCCGACGCGCTGGCCGCCGCCCACGCCCTGGGCGTCCTCCACCGCGACGTGAAGCCCGCCAACATCCTGGTCAACTCCTACGGCATGGTCGCGCTGTCGGACTTCGGGCTGGCCACGATGCCGGGGCAGGGCGGCACGGCCCAGGGCGAGGTGTCGGTGACGCGCGAGTCGCTCACGCCCGCCTACGCCCCGCCGGAGGCGTTCGATCTCACCGAGCCCACGGCCGCGGGGGACGTGTACGCGCTGTCGGCCACGTTGTACGCCCTGCTGCGGGGCAGGCCGCCGCGCTTCCCCGACGGCGGCGTGGTGAACGTCGCGGCGATCATCGCGCTGCACCGGCTGCCGATCCCCGACATCCCCGGCGTGCCCGCCGCGTTCACCGCCGTCCTGCGTCACGGCATGGCCGGCGATCCGGCCCAGCGGATCCGGACGGCCGCCGGACTGCGGGACGCGCTCGCCGCCCTGGCCGCGGACGGCTCCGCCGCCGGGGACGGCGCGCGGTCCGCCGGGCCGGAGCCGCCCGGTGCGAGCGGCCAGGCCGTCGTCCCGGGATGGGGCGTCCCCAACCCCGCCGGGGCCGCCATGCACGGACGGCACCCTGAGCCGGGGCATTTGGTCACCGGCCCGGGCGGAGGCGCTCCCGCGTACGGTCAGGACATACGCCGGGCGGCGACCGCGCCGAACGGGGTGCCGGGCCCCCCGGCCGGTCGGCAGCCGCCCGCGCACCGGCCACCGGGTCAGCGGACGCAGGGCCCCGGACGGAGGCCGGTCCCCACGCCCCCGCCGCGCACCGGCATGTCCCGGCAGTCGATCGTGTTCGCCGTGATCGCCGCCGCCTTCGCCCTGCTGCTCACGGCGGGGATCACGGTGCTGGTGCTGGACAACCGCGATCGGGGAGCGGACACCCCCGTCACTCCCGGCGTCACCTACCGCCGGGGCGCGGACGGCGGAACCGGCCTGCCCGGCGGGCGCGTCCCGCTCGGCGCCTTCCGCGCCTGACGCGCTCCCCGGCGATCCTCTCCACCCTGTCCCGGCGCAGCCTTTCGTACGCGGAGAACGCGGCGGGCACGTCGGGCAGGTCGCGCAGGCAGCGGGCGAGCTGGATCGCGCTCTCCACCGCGAGCGCGACCCCCTGACCGGAGCTGGGCGAGGGCGCGTGGGCCGCGCCCCCGGCCAGCACCATCCGGCCGCGATGCCACCGCGGGACCGGGGGCAGGATCTCCAGCGCGCCCAGGGCGGACAGCTCGCCGGCCTCGGTGTGCCGGAGCAGGCCGCCACCGGGCACGTCGTCCGCGTATGCCTCGCGCAGCATCTCGAGCCATCGCGCCGCGGGCACCTCCCGCGCCCGCGCGGGAGGTCATCGGCTCGGGTCGCGGCAGGTTGCCGAACCACAGCGCGCGGCCGTCCGGCCCGGTCCACACCAGCTCTGCGTGGAGATTGGGAAGCTTGTGGCCGCCAAGGGCCCAAGCACGGGCGAACCGCACAAGTACTTCGACGCCGGCTCGGCACCTTCAGCACCACTCTGACTACCTACCTGTTAGGCGGCAGGTCCGGGCAGACACAGGACGTGGACGGCCTGGATGAGCTGTTTCATCAGCCGATCGCCCGGTTCAAGGTCCGCAAGCCCCAGCGCTGACCGAAGGATCGTCCCG